>DAORKI010000002.1:10273-135908 GCA_035439485.1 Bacteroidia bacterium | reverse complement strand
TGTAACAAGCATCACCAACAATTTAATTGATGCCACATGTGGTAGTTCAAATGGTAGTTATGATATAACAGGAGTTACTGGAGGCGTTGCACCATTTACTTATAGTATAGATGGCATTACATATGTTGCAACTACTCTTTTTAGTAATTTAAGTGCTTCTTCATATACAATATTTGTTCAAGATGCTAATAATTGTGTTTATTCAGAGCCATTTACTATTAATACTACTACCATTCCAGTTACTTCCGCTATTTCAGGAAACGCAAATCCAATTTGTAATGAAGATGGAGTAGCCTATAATGTAACACTGACTCCAGGTTCAAGTTATGCTTGGTCTGTTCCTTCAGGATCAGTAATAACGACTGGTTCAATAGGGCCTGATAACAATTCAATAACTGTTGATTTAGGGTCAACCAATGGTAACATTGACGTCATTGAAACCAACGCTTCTGGATGTGTTGGAGCCACACAAACTATTGCTATTAGTTTACAAGGTTGTGGTTTAGCAGCAAATTTTAGTGTTGATACAGACACAATTTGTGAAGGAGCATCTGTTACATTTACTGATTTATCAACTGGAACAACAGGAGGAACAACTTATGCATGGGATTTTGGTGCAGGTGCAGTTCCATCAACTGCCACAGGACCTGGACCTCATTTAATTACATATGTTGCTACTGGTTCGTTTGATGTTTCATTGACGGTTACTGATGGGGCTGTTTCTACATTGAATAATCCTAATTTTATTATGGTTAATCCTGTCCTTTCTCCTTCTGTGACGATATCTGTTGCTAACAATACCATTTGTGGACCTACTGTTCTTGATTTTACATCTAGTGTTGTCAATGGAGGAACTAATCCAACATTTCAATGGCAATTAAATGGAGTTGATATTAATAATGCAAATGGAGATACCTTAAATATCAATACCCTGGTTGAAACTGATGTGATTTCTTTGAATGTAATTTCTAATGAAACATGTCTCTCTGTTCCAAATGCAAGTTCAAATCAAATTACTATAATCGATAGTTGTGATGCAATAATTACAACATTGCCTTTAAGTTCAAATTCCTTCTGTGCAGGAAACAATTTAATTGTAAATTACAATGTTAATGGTACTGTAAATCCTAACAATGTTTTTATTGCTCAATTAAGTGATGGAATTGGTAGTTTTGCCAGCCCAGTAAATATTGGACAAATTACGTCAGTATCATCAGGCTCAATAGCTGCAATCATACCAGAAAACACAAATACTGGTGCTCAATATAGAATAAGAGTTGTAAGTAATAGCCCTGGAATATCTGGCACTGACAACGGATCAGATATTACAATTAATACTATTAATTTTGGAGTCAATTTTTCTATTGCAAATTTAAATTTATCAAGTTTGCCAATGGAAGCACAATTTGTAAATAATACGCCAAATTTAGGTCAATTTAATTTTACATGGTACTTTGGTGATGGAGCTCAAACTGTATTTAATCAAGCTAATTTGAGCTATCAATACAATCAAAATGGGTCTTATGATGTAAGCTTAATGGCCACAGATATCACCACAGGTTGTTCTCAAACTTTTTATGATACCATAAATTCCATTTTGTGTAGTGGATTAACCTCCAACCCTTGTAATCATACTGCGTCTATTAATGCTCCAAATGTAATTTCAGGATGTGCTGGAAGTCAAGTTAACTTGAGTGTAAATAATTTTAATCCATTATTCTCTTATCAATGGCATAAAAATGGAGCTGCAGTAAATGGGGGCAATTATCAAACTCTAACTGTAAATACGAATGGTTTTTATTCTGTCACTGTATTTGATACTGCAGGTTGTCCAAAAACTTCCAATCCAGTGCAAGTTACATTTAACTTGCCTTCTGTTACACCACCTGTTATTTCAATTTCAGGACAGGTAGGTAATTGTGGTACAGTGAATGCAACATTAACAGCTAATGGTAATTTTGGATCCTATTTATGGAATACTGGAGCTTCAACTGATAGTATCAACATCAGTCAAGCAGGAGTTTACAGTGTAATTGGACAAGGATCATTAGGTTGCGATGCACAATCTCAACCATTTTCAGTAAGTTCATCATTTTTACCAACTCCTTCCATTTGTATGGTTACCGTTGATACTACTACAAATCATCATTTATTGATGTGGGAAAAACCAGTTTCTCAGCAAATTCAATCATTTGCCATTTATAAGGAAATTCCATTTAACTCAAATAACTATCAACAAATTGCCTTATTACCTTATGATTCATTAAGTGAATATATTGATGTAAATTCAAATGCTGAAATACAAACTGATAGATATAGGCTTTCATTTATTGATACATGTAACGGTGAAACAGCATTTTCTGATTTCGTTAGAGCTATTGGCTTAAAGGTTTTACCAGCCTTGGGTATTCAAAGATGCTTGTCGTGGAATTCTTACTTTGGGGCCGCTCAAAACATTACTTCCTATATTTTATACTCAGGTCCAGATTATAACAATTTGAGTGTATTGGCTGTTGTGCCTCCAAATTCACCTCCTTATACTGATACCCTTCCAGTTGCGGGGTCTAATACAGTATACAGAATTCATACAGAATTGAGTCAATCATGTGAATCTACAAGAGCAGTAAGAACAAGAAGTATTTCAAATGGAAATGGAAATAGTATTGTTACATATCCTCAATCTTTGGAAAAATTAAGTGCTTTAAAATATCAATTCAATATTTTACCTAATCCAAATAATGGTAGTTTCGTTATCAACTGGAATAATAATCAAGTTGCACCTGGTGCTAAAATGTGGATTGAAAGTATATATGGAAATAAAGTAACTCCAATTGAAATACTCACTGAAAATAATAAGAACGTTTCAATCAATGTTGAATCAGGCGTATATTTTATTAAAGTTAAATCAAATGATAGCGAATGGGTAACGCGTATGATTATAGTAAACTAACATTCATGATTAACCCACAATAATCAGCAAGAAGCACTAAAGAGCTGAACTGCTGATTATATAAGTGTAATTACGCTAAGCAATTCAGTATTATACAATGCTGAATTTAGGTTCAAGCCGAATTGACTTTAATTCGGCTTGAATTTTTTATAATAATAAAATAATTTTATTTCTGTTTTTGAGTTGCAAAATAAAGTGCAATTCCAGAAAAAGCAGTTAACAAACCTAAAATGCTTTCTTTTAAATTGGAAACCAATCCAAAATACATGAGATAACCAGTTATAAACAAAAATAATAATGGAACAATAGGATATCCCCATGTTTGATATGGCCTCTCCATATTTGGATGTTTTATTCTCATCACAATTATTCCTGCAACAGCTAAAAATGTAAATAAATTAAGGGTAAAGGATATGTATATGACCACCTCCGAAAATGATGATGAAAAAATAAATAAAAGGCTAATTACTCCCTGTGTTATAATGGCTATAGCAGGCACACCATTATTATTGATTTTACTAAAAAGCCTAAATATAGAATGATCCTTTCCCATGCTTTGAGTTACTCTTGGTCCAGCAATTATCATTGCACTAATAGTTGAAATTAATAATAACGCAATAATTGAACTCATAATTTTGCCGCCTGCACTACCAAAAATATAATTAGCAGCAACTCCTGCTATGTCAACAATAGGACCACTTTCGTTGCTCATTGCTGCAATTGGAGTAACATACATAAAAATAAAATTGAGGGCCATGTATAATATAGTAACCAATAAGGTTCCATATAATAATGATTTAGGCAAATTTTGCTGAGGCGTTTCCATATCTGAAGCTATATAACCAGCAGCATTCCAGCCTGAATATGCCAATGAAACAAAAAAGAAGGAAGTTGCAAAAGAAGAGCTTAAAACTTCATCTCTTACCATTGAACTATACTCAAATTTAATATCACCACTGTGTTGATTAAATAATCCGAAACAAATAATTATAAGTATGGCCACCACTTTAATACTTGTTGTGTAATTTTGAAAAGTACTCCCGCTTTTGATACTTAGACTATGAATTAAACTTATGATTACAACCACTGAAGCAGCTAAAAATAAAGGGTGAATAAACGAAAATGCACTATGTGCATAAGCACCTAATGCCATGGCAGCAGCAGCAACGGGCGCAGCAAATCCTACTGTAACTGAAACCCAACCAGCTGCAAAACCAAGCGCAGGATGATAAATTTTACTCAAATAATTGTACTCACCTCCCGACTGAGGGAACATACTGCCTAGCTCGCCATAGCAAAGCGCTCCAGTAAATGCCACTATTCCTCCTATAATCCATAACAGCATAATTGTGAAACCACTATGCAAGCCTGCTGCTTGAAATCCTAAACTGGTAAAAACTCCAGTTCCAACCATATTGGCTACAACAATGGAAGTAGCAGTATAAAGCCCAATTTTTTGCTTAATCATATGCTTGTTTATTGATAATTTTAAACGCTAAACTGCTTCTCAATTTTATCTAATGCTTTTTTCAAAGCAATTTCAATGGTTGAAAATTCTTCCAATTTATTGTTACTGTATTGAAATGAAATATTTAATAATAAATCATGTGTCTTACAGAATTCTAAAAGTCTATGCTTGTTTTTACGATATGATTCCCTGATTCTGCGTTTAATCAAATTACGTTCATTGGCATGCTTAAAAAAATGTTTGGGCGCAGAAATCAGTATTGAAACACTACTTTCACAATAGTTATGATGTTTCAGTACAGTTATTTTTAGTGGATAGCTTCTAAAAGATTTTCCACTTTTAAAAAGTTCTTCAATATGCTTGACACTACTTAAACGCTCTGCTTTGCTGAAGGTGTTTTTCATTTTAAAGTTCAGAAAAACAAAGACAAATTTATTTCCCTTTGTTTACTGCTGTAATATATTGCTCCAATGCCATTGTCATACTTGGCGCTTGTGGGTTTGGGGCTTTAATGTCAACATATAAATTAGCATCTTCTACAGCTTTGGCTGTAGTGGCTCCGAATGCAGCAATACGTGTAAGGTTTTGCTTGAAATCTGGGAAGTTTTGAAATAAGGATTTCACTCCTGAAGGGCTAAAAAATACAATCACATCGTAGTTAACATTTGCCAAATCACTTAAATCACTACAAACTGTTTTATAAATTACAGCTTTGGCATATCTAATCTTAGCTTTCTCTAACAATTCAGCACCTTCTACATTGGCAATGTCTGTACAGGGTAGTAAAAACTTATCGTCTTTGTGTTTTTTAATCACATCCATCATATCAGCAAAAGTTTGCTTACCATGAAAAATTTTACGTTTGCGAAAAATAACATATTTCTGCAAGTAATAAGCTGTAGATTCGGAAATGCAAAAATACTTCATTGATTCAGGAACAGTAATACGCATTTCTTGACACATCCTAAAATAATGATCCGCAGCATTTCTACTTGTGAATATTACTGCTGAATAATCTAAAATGTTGATTCTATCTCGTCTGAAATCACTTGCCGGCACTCCTTCAACATGAATAAACTCCCTAAAATCAACTTTTACATTACATTTTTTAGCTAAATCAAAATAAGGAGATTTTTCACCTTCTGGTTTTGGTTGGGTAACCAAAATACTTTTTACTTTATTTCTTGGAGTTGGTGGGGCTGTATTAACTTTTATAGGTTCTTTAACTACTTCAATTGTCTCCTTAAGCTTAATTTTAGGAGATTTTTTCTCTTTCTCTTTGGCGTTTTTCTTTGTAACCAATGGCTTTTCTGTAAGCTTAGTGTTTTTCTTTGTAACCAAAGTTTTTTCAATAACTTTTGTTTTAGAAGCTACCTTTTTTGGTGTTGCTTCTTTTTTTACTTTTGGTTTAGAAACTTTGCTCTCAGAAGATTTTTTCTTGGATGTCGTTTTTTTTGGAGCAGCAACAACCTTTGTGGCCTTGCCTTTTGAGCCTTTTTTGGCAACCAATATATTTTTAGCCTTCAATTTTCTTTTTTTAATTATTAAATTAATACTCTACAGATATATCGGTAAATACTTACCTAATGATTAACTTCACGATAATTATTAATGGTAAAATTTCAAGGCTGCAAAGATATAAAAAAATATAAATAGGAGAATAACTACTCATATTTGCAATTCCTAAACTCTTTACCATCCTTACACAAAAACTTATAAATAATGTTCCAAACCCAACGTAAATAATAAACTCTTTATTAACAAAAGTGCTGTAATTCAATAAGATACACCATGCGGTTAGCAGTATTCCTATGATTTGAAGAACTAAAAAATGATTAAAAATGTATTCGTCTGTTTCTCGATAAATTTTAAAAATGTAACCTGTTAATTTATTGGCAATTAACTTAAAAAAATAAAACCCAAGGCAGCCAATTAAAATCATTAAAAACTGTTCAAATTCGTTTTTCCCATTTTGAAATTGATGGTAGTAACGTCCACTTAAGTATAAAAAGAACGAAATGGATAAAAAGAAAATAATAGTTAATAAAACCGAAGTGCTTTGGGTGAGTCCATTTTCTTCACGGCTTATTTGATTACTGAAACGTTTACTAATAAATGCATTAACGAATAAATTAAATTTTTTCTGATAAAACACCCTTAAAACACCAATTAAAAAAAGAATTAAAATTAGTATTATGGTCATCCAATTGTTATTTTCATAAATGATTGGCTTCGGAGAAATTTTTTTTGTACTAAGCAAATGTGAACTAAAAATGCTTTTCGAAAAGTTTGAAATTTTGCTATTTATAGTACTGTCGGTAGTATTATTGTTGTATATTAAATGTAATCCTTTTGGTATAGTATCAAATTCAAGTATAACCTTTCTTGATTCTGCTCTTAATGAATCCCTATTTAATGTACACCTATAAGGAACCTTAAATAATCGATGCTCGATTGAATTGCTTTTAGCCAAGGTATCTTCATTTCCAATAGCAATAAAATTTTTATTCAATTTTACTTCATGTAAATGATTGTTTACACTATTAGAAAACTTTGGGGAAACAATGCTTTCATTGGCATTGTTACTTGTTATAATTGTTGAATCATTGGATTGTTGTTTTCTATTCACTGTGTGATAAGATAGGATGCAAATTTAGTGATTATTCAAAGCACAAGAACTTGAATAAAGTTGCTTTTTGTGAATTGTTATTGACATATTTTTAGCTAGTGAAAGTAAGTCAAGTTCATATAAGCACTAGTACTTATCAAGTATATTAAAAATTTAAATCTAAATAAAATACAAATTAAATCGAATTGCGAATTTATAATTATAAACATATCTACTAAAGGCTAAAATTGGCTTGTATCCGAATTAAATTTTAAATTTAAATAGATGATCTAATTTTCAAAACATAAATTGCTATAAAATTTTAAATTTATAGTTTAATTTCGCATCCAAAATAATTCGAAATATCAAACTATATGTTGCGTACACACACTTGCGGAGAGTTAAGTATAAATAATGTAAATGAAATTGTTAGCCTAAGTGGCTGGGTACAAGGAGTTCGAGATAAAGGCTCACTCATTTGGATTGATCTTCGTGATCGATATGGCATTACCCAAATAACAATAGAAACTGAAAATGCAAGCAAAGATTTAATTGAAACTGCAAGATTGCTTGGTCGTGAATTCGTGATTACTGTGATTGGAAAAGTGGTAGAACGTTATTCTAAATCTGATAAATTAGCTACCGGTGATATTGAAATCCAACCTAACACAATAGTATTGTTAAACAGTGCCATCACTCCTCCTTTCACTATTGAAGATGAAACAGATGGGGGAGATGAACTCAGAATGAAATATCGTTATTTGGATTTAAGAAGAAATCCAGTAAGAAAAAACCTTGAATTACGTCATAGATTAGCTATTGAAACCCGAAACTTTTTGGATAAACTCAATTTTCTTGAAGTTGAAACTCCTGTATTAATAAAATCAACGCCTGAAGGAGCCCGCGATTTTATTGTTCCATCAAGAATGAATCAAGGAGAGTTTTATGCATTGCCTCAGTCACCACAAACATTCAAACAATTACTTATGGTTGGAGGTTTTGATAGGTACTATCAAATAGTAAAATGTTTTAGAGATGAAGATTTAAGAGCCGACCGTCAACCTGAATTTACCCAAATTGACTGTGAAATGGCTTTTGTAGAGCAAGAAGATATATTAAATACTTTTGAGAAATTAGTTCGCCATTTATTTAAATCAGTTAAAAATATTGATATTCCAGAATTAACAAGGATGACTTACACAGATGCAATGAAGTATTATGGAAACGATAAACCTGATATAAGATTTGATATGAAATTTGTGGAACTAAACGAAGTGGTTAAAAATAAAGGATTTAAAGTTTTTGATGACGCGGAATTAATTGTTGGGATTTGTGCAAAAGGCGCTGCTGAATATACCCGAAAGCAACTAGATGAAATAACCGATTTTGTAAAAAAACCTCAAATAGGAGCTACAGGATTAGTATATGCCAGATACAATAATGATGGAAGTATTAAATCTTCGGTCGATAAATTTTTTAATGAAGTGCAACTAACGAATTGGGCAAAGGCAATGAACGCACAGCCAGGTGATTTAATGTTAATCCTAGCTGGTGATGAAAACAAAACACGCAAAGCGATGTCAGAATTACGTTTAGAAATGGGCAATAGGCTTGGATTAAGAGATAAAAACACTTTTGCTTGCCATTGGGTAATTGATTTTCCTCTTTTGGAATGGAGCGAAGAAAATCAACGTTGGCATGCTATGCATCATCCATTTACTTCTCCTAAACCTGAAGATATAGAATTGCTTAATTCAAACCCAGGAGCAGTGCGCGCTAATGCTTATGATATGGTAATTAATGGAGTTGAAGTAGGAGGGGGGTCAATCAGAATCTTTAATAAAGATCTTCAAGCAAGAATGTTTGAATTACTTGGTTTTACTAAAGAAGAGGCTCAAGCTCAATTTGGTTTTTTAATGAATGCCTTTGAATTTGGGGCACCGCCACATGGTGGAATTGCCTTTGGTTTCGATAGGCTCTGCTCATTATTTGGCGGAGCTGAAGTAATTCGTGATTTTATTGCTTTCCCAAAAAATAACTCAGGAAGAGATGTCATGATCGATAGCCCATCGGGCATAGCTAAATCACAACTGGATGAGTTAGGTATTGGTATAATAAAAAGCCAATAAAAATATTTTTATTGGCTTTTTTATAATAAATTTTGGATTCAACCTGAAGCGATTTTCCGTGCTTTATTCGTGAAAACTTAATACGGTATGTCCTCCATCAAGTAAATATTTATCTCTTTGGAATAATTTTACATCGGCTGCCACCATTTCGGTAATAAGTTGCTCTACTGTTAACTTTGGTTCCCAGCCTAACTCTTTCTTAGCTTTTGAAGCATCACCAACCAGCAAGTCAACTTCACTTGGGCGGAAATAACGTGGGTCAATTTCAACAACTACCTTTCCAGTTGCTTTATTAATCCCTTTTTCATCAATTCCTGAACCTTTCCATTCTATTTCAATATTAACTTCTTTAAAAGCTAAATCAATAAATTTTCTTACAGTAATTTTTTTTCCAGTTGCTAAAACATAATCATCAGGCTTATCTTGTTGCATCATTAACCACATGCCTTCTACATAATCTCTTGCATGTCCCCAGTCGCGCTCAGAATCAATATTGCCCATAAATAGTTTCTCTTGCAATCCTAAGCTAATTTTAGCTACTGCTCGTGTAACTTTTCTAGTAACAAAGGTTTCTCCTCTAACAGGACTTTCATGATTAAATAATATACCGTTACAAGCGTAAAAGTTATAAGCCTCACGATAATTTTTTGTTATCCAAAATGCATATAATTTAGCAACTCCATAAGGACTTCTTGGGTAAAACGGTGTTGTTTCTTTTTGTGGAATTTCTTGCACCTCTCCATATAATTCTGATGTTGAAGCCTGATAAAAACGGGTTTTATTACCCATGTTTAAAATACGCAAAGCTTCTAAAATTCTTAAAGTGCCAATTCCATCAGCATTAGCTGTATATTCTGGTGTTTCAAACGAAACTTTAACATGGCTTTGTGCTGCTAGGTTATAAATTTCATCTGGCTGCACTTCTTGTATTATTCTAATTAAATTAGTACTGTCGGTTAAATCTCCATAATGTAAAAAGAACTTAACTTTTTGCTCATGTGTATCCTTGTAAAGATGATCTATCCTATCGGTATTAAACATAGAGCTTCTTCTTTTTAAACCATGCACAGTATAGCCTTTTTCTAATAAAAGTTCTGCTAAATATGAGCCATCTTGCCCAGTAATACCTGTAATTAATGCAACTTTTGACATAATTTTTTTTATATAAACCGCAAAGATACTAATTTTATATAAATCATTATTAAGCAATCTCAATTCTAGATTTACGCCATTCAATCATATCATTATTAGATTTTGAACCTTGGAATCTTTTTATTAAAACGTACAAAAGGAAAATTATTTTTAGAGCATGTTATAAAGGTAACAAACCAGAAAAGTGCTAAAATTTTACTATTGGCGCAGTTTTTGTGAGCTAATTAACAATTTTTGCAGCAAATCTTTGCCGAAAATGCCTTTTTTTCGTCCTAATTTTGTTGAAATAAATAAACTCGTTAATAATATGAAGAAATTTACCATTGTATTAGTCGTTTTTTTGTTAGGAACTTATCTTGGCTCTGCAAAAGATAAGGAAGCTTATAATATTAAAATTAAAATCAATAACATAGCCAATACTGAGTGTTATATGGGTTACCACTTTGCTGAAAAGCAGTATGTTTCTGATACATTGAAAGTAGATGCCAAAGGGAATATGGTTTATACCGGAACAAAGCCTTTAGACGGTGGAATTTATTTAGTAGTAACTCCAAACAAAAAGTATTTTGAAGTTATAGTTGCAGGTGAAACAGATTTTTCTTTGGAAACAGACACACTTGATTTTGTAAAACACATGAAAGTTAAAGGGTCTAAAGAAAATGAATGGTTCTATGCTTATTTAAACTTTATGGCTGATAAAAGCAAGCAATTAGAACCTCTAAACAAAAAGTATGAATTACTAAAAACAAATAAAGATTCAGCAGAGATTATCAGGAAACAAATGGCTAATGTTGATAAGGAAGTGAAAGAATATAAAATAAACTTTATGAAGGCACATCCTGAATCATTTTTGGCCAAAATATTCCGTACCTCTCAAGATCCCGAAGTTCCAGAGACGCCCAAATTAGCTAATGGCAGACCAGATTCAACTTTTGCCTACAAGTATTTTAAATCACATTTTTTTGATGGGGTTGATTTTAGCGATGCAAGATTGTTACGCACACCTTTAATTTACAATAAATATAAACAATTTCTAGAAAAACTTACCTATCAAATTCCCGACTCAATTGCCGAGGCCTGTATTTATTTATGTGAAAAGGCAAAAGCCAATAAGGAAGTATTTAAATACACCTTGGTTTATACTACTAGTACCTATGAAAGTTCTAAAATCATGGGTATGGATGCTGTATTTGTGCGTTTAGTTGAGGAATATTATAATACTGGACAAGCGTATTGGGCAGATTCAACTTTAATGTTTAAAATCTCTGACAGAGCGCGTGTTTTAAAACCTTTATTACTAGGCAAAAAAGCACCTAACCTTATGTTATATGATGATAAAAATCAACTACAACCCTTATGGGCTGTAAAATCAAAATATACAATTTTGTGTTTTTGGGACCCCGATTGCAGTCATTGTAAGAAAGCAGTGCCGCAACTTGCTGATGTTTACCATAAAAGTTTGAAAGCTAAAGGATTTGAAGTTTATGGTGTTTGCACAGAAACAGAGGAAGCCAAGTGGCACAAATTTATTGAAGACAATAAACTAGATTGGATAAATGTTGCTGATATTAAATTGCAGAATCATTTTAGGTCTATTTATGATATAAGCAGCACGCCAGTGATATACATTTTAAATGACAAAAAAGAAATCATTGCAAAAAAATTAGGGGTTGAACAAATTGAAGATTTTATGGACAATTATGCTAAAATGGAACAAAAAAAGAAATTAAATTAATTTATTCCAAAATGTGATTTATGCATAAAATACACTTAAACAATATTCAATTGTATGCCTATCATGGTTGTCTTCAAGAAGAAGCAATGATTGGTAGTAATTACAGTGTAGATGTCATCTTGGAAACCGATTTTACCGAAGCTGCTAAAACTGATGACCTAAACAAAACAATTGATTACTGCATTGTTTTTAATATTGTTAAAGAAGAAATGGCAATTAGAGCTAATTTACTCGAAAATGTTGCTGCCCGAATCATAAAGAGACTAAAAGGCGAACTAAATCATCTGCAAAAAGTAGTTTTAACTGTTACCAAATTAAATCCTCCCATGAATGGTAATGTAAATGCGGTTTCAATTATAATGGAAGCATAAAAATTTGGCAAACTTTTATATTATCAGTAGTTTTGATTAAATATATTTTATTAACCTAAAACAACACTACATGAAAAAACTTTTACTAGCAATTTGTACATTCAGTGCATGTACTTTAAATGCTTAAACTACATTAACCACAGCAGTTGATTTCACTGCAAAGGACATTGATGGGAACACTTTTAACCTATTTGATAAATTAGATCAAGGCAAGTTTGTTTTTTTAGATTTTATGTTCACTACTTGTGGTCCTTGTCAAAGTACTGCTCCTAAATTGCATGAAGCATTTATTACTTATGGAGCGAATGCGCCAACTGCACCAATGTTTTTTGTTTCTATCAATCGTGATGACAATAATTCGGTAATGCATAGTTGGGAAACTACTTATATGAGCGCTACTGGCCCAAATTACCCATTAGGGATTAGCGGAACAGAAGGAAGTGCTACAGCAGGCCCACAAACATTTCACAATTTGTATAATGTGAGTGCTTTTCCAACAATGATTTTAATTGCACCTAACCGTCAAATTTTAGAACAAGACATTTGGCCAATCAGCACTGCTGCCGATTTTAATCCTTACTTTCAATCACATGGTATTTATCCAGGAGTAGCTGGGGTAAACAATGTAGTTTCCAATAATAATATTAGTGTTTTTCCTTCTCCGGCAAAAGAGAACTTATACTTAAGTGTTACAGGAGATAAATTAAATGGAGTAAGATTGCTCGATATGCTTGGAAATATTGTATTAGCCCAAAATTTTGATAATGCTAATCAAATTAAATCGCTCAATATTTCAAATTTAAATGCTGGTGTTTATTTTGCTGAAATAAGAATTAATAATAATGAGCTAGTCATTAAGAAGTTTGTGAAAGAGTAATTTTACCTTGTTTTTTTACAAATTAAACTATTACTTTTCTCAGATAGCTATTATTTTATCAAACCCATATATGAAGCCGCTTTTAAATAAGCGGCTTTTTTATTTTTAAGGTCTTGTGTTTGTAATCCAATTTATTTTTGTAAATTTGCATTCCTTTTAAAAATGGTCTCGTGGCCGAGCGGTTAGGCAGAGGTCTGCAAAACCTTGTACAGCGGTTCAAATCCGCTCGAGACCTCGCTCAACTCCAAATAAACCCTTGATTGGTAATACTTTCAAGGGTTTTTGGTTTTAAAGTGTGGCAAAAGGTGTGGCAAATGTTGAGGTTAAACTCAATTTTATTGAATTTGATAACCCAAAATTTAATTAATTACCATTCAATACCACCATAATCAAAATCATCATCACCAACTTCCAATTCAGATGCATCACAATTTAATCGGACAGCTTCGGCTTTAAGAAAATTTTCATGTTGTGTGTATTCTTGTGTATAATAAATTCCTCTCTTTAATAATATTGGTAATTGTCTAAATGCTTTTTTTCCACCACCAAGTAAGAAAAACTCATAATTGATGCTTCTCATAAATTGGTAAATAAGGTCGTTTGCACCATAAAGCCCATCCTCAATAAAACCTCTTAATTTTTGAGCCCCAATTTCATCATAACTATACATAGCTTTCTCCAACCAAAATTCCAGCAAAAGTATTAGAGATATTTCATACTTGTTTGTTTCGTAATATCTCATATTGTATTTGATTGCTGTTAATGAAAATAAAATGTGAACCCAAGAAAATGCAGTTCCAAAATATTCTTGATTCTCAAACGATAAATGACTTTTCTTTCTTTTCATTCTACTCCCTTCCTTTGCCTTCCTAATTTCATATGAAAAACTGCTTAATAGGGCGTCTCTGTTTTCAAATCCTTTATTTGATTCGTAGTTTTCATCAGCCCAAAATCTTCCAATAACACCGTGCAACTCTTTCAAGTCTTCATATGTACCCCACATTTCAACTCCAATACCTCGTTTTGTCGGAATTAAGTATATCATTCTTTTAGTTTTAGAATTATTTATAATGTTTTAATTGAGAGTAAAGTTCGTGATAATTAACAATATATTTGCTGTTTATAATTTAAAAATATGGCTTGGGTAAACGGAAGAACAGATATTGTGAATTGGACAAATATCTCAGATAAAACGGGTGATTTATTTATTTCACAAGCAGAAAAAAGATTAGCAGAAACTATTGAAACGTTCAAGTATTTTTCTGGAAGAACCGAACAATTAGCGACTATCTTAATCACCGTTATTCCTTCAATTATTATTTATTTATTTACCAGTGAATTTAAACTATCAAATTACTTGGTATTAACAGGAATCCTTTTGTTAGTTCCTTTAATTTTCAGTGCTTGTTTTCTTTTTCAGAACTTTAAAATTAGTAATTTATGTGTAATTGGTTTTGAGCCTAAAGATTTGGTTATTTCTCAATATATTGACAATAAGTTTGATGAAAAACTTCAAACTGCCAACATAACATTATGGATATGTGAAGATATCCAAAGGAGAATTGATTCCAACATCGAACTAAATAAACTCAGAAAAGAGAACTATTCAAAAGCTATAAAAAGCTTGGTTTTTATTATTTTTTGCCCTCTGATTGCTGGTTTGCTCTTATGCTTGTTTCACTGTAACTTCTTTGTTCGATAGTATTTGTTGGTTGTGTAACTATTCTATCTGGTATTGGTTCGCTTGGAGGGGTAGTAGGTTGGGGTGTATTACCTTGTTGGTTATTACTATCTTTAGGGTCAGAATTATTTTGCATAATCTTTAAATATTTGAAATATTAATAACAAATGTATAAAATAAATTTAGAAAACCGACAGTCAATTTTAATTATTAGAGAATGAATCAAATTCATTAATTAATTCTAAGAGCGATTGATTAAAAGCCTTTGCTAACTTTGATACCCAATATAATGTTGGGCTTACTTCACCCCTTTCCAGTCTTGAAATATTTTGAGCATTGTTGCCAACCATAGAAGCTAACTCACTTTGAGTAAAACCCATTTTAATTCGCTTACCAGCAACGAATTTACCAAATTTAATATTGAATTTTGCTTTATCCACTTTTTGGAAAAATGGACATATTGCATAGATTTAATGTAACCGTATATGGTTATTTGTATATTTGTCTTCAATAAACAAACTGACAATGAAAAAAACTTTTACTCTTTTGTTAATTTCAATTACAATAAATCTAGTTGCTCAAATACCAACTTATGTGCCTACAAATGGTTTAGTAGGGTATTGGCCATTCACAGGCAATGCAAATGATATTAGTGGAAATGGTAATAACGGCACAGTAAACGGTGCTATACTTGCAACTGATAGATTTGGGGCTTCTAATAAAACATATTCATTTGATGGTACTAACGACACAATAAAAACCACTTATGTACAGACAAACATAACTTCAATGAGTATTTCCGCTTGGTTTAAAACAACAACAGGAGGGGCTATAGTTGGAGGCGACCATAATTCTAATTGTATAAGTCTTGCTGTAGGCAAACAACCTTATGATGGAATAAATACAGGTAAGATTACCTTTAGAGCTGATGGGCCAGCAATTGCTATTGGTCAAATTACTGACAATACATATCTTGATAATAATTGGCATCATGTTGTTGGCATATACTCTGGAACAGCTGGTTTAATAAATGATGGTCAGTTTCAAATATATGTTGACAATGTATTAGCATCATCAACTGCTATGGCAACAGGTGGATTAACCGCCCCATTAAATGATAGTTTACCTACGATTTTTGGTGCACATTATAATTGGAGTCCATCTGTTTTCAATGGCTTACTTGATGATATTGGAATTTGGAATCGTGCTCTAACAACACAGGAAATAAGCAATTTATATAACGCCACTAACAACTGCAATTTAATTAATAATATAATTCTTACATCAGTTTCATCTGGGGGGCAAAATATTTGGTCAACTGGTGATACTGCAAATACAATTTCTTTAAACCCTTCAACTGTTCCCTTTGTATGGGTTTCTGATGGAACTTGTATAGACACAATTTTCTTTAATTCACTTTCAGCAACAATTTATGATACTACTTTTATTACAATCACAGATACTAATTTTGTAACTATTACAGACACCACCTTTATTACTGTAATGGACACACTTGTAATAAATGCTTTATTGACTGGGTTAATCCCTCCAAACAATATAAATGTTATAAAAGTATTTCCAAACCCAACCAACGACCATATTACTATTGACTATGGTAATTTTAATTTAATGAGTGGTTACACCTTAAAAATTGAAAACGCAATAGGGCAAACAGTTTTTACCACCGCGATTACTCAACAACTATCTTACATTGATTTATCTACGTGGAGTGGAAATGGAATTTATTTTGTTCATGTTATAGACAACCTAAATAATACAATCGATATTAGAAAAATAGTATTACAATAATTCAAAAAATTCCTAATGGCAACAACTAACCACACTTTTACAACCGCAAGTTTTAAAGAAATGAATCGCCTTCTTAAAAATGATTTAATAATGAAATCTATTGAATCTCTTGGAAATGGTAACAAAATAACAATTGATGATAAAAGTTACACAAATTTGTCAGATTTTATCTTTTGGTTAATCGATAATCTAAACTAAAGTTACCTTTTAATAAAGAAACTACTATTTTTTTGCCGACCCAAATATTCTTTTTAACTCCTTAACAGTTCCTGTTAGCTTGGCGTTTTTTGGTATTCCTTTAAGTATTAATCGTGCTTGTTTTGGTGTTATTATTATTTTCATATCAATAAATATAATTGTTCACCATAAAAATCATCAAAAAATTTAATCAAATTGCTTAGCACATTGATTTTAAAGCAAATAATGGCATTTATTACAAAATGTTTATTAGTATGGGTTTGCTAACATACCTCCCTTTTTGGCAATCAAAAGTTACTTTTTATGCTAAAATATACCCAAAAATTCTTAAAGGCATATTAAAGGCTAATAGGCACAAATTCAAATTTTGCGTATATAAGCGTGGTAACCATTTTAATATATGCAACCATATTCTTTAAACCAGGTAGGTACCTGGTATAATTCATTCAAGTATCATTTATGAATATTGCAAACCAGTACAATTTATTTTTCAAATAAAAGCGATTTAAAGCATAATATTTTAGTTGGTTGTAATTATATTGAACAAATCGAATTGGTGCATTAAACGACACAATAAATACTTTTTTGCTAATTCCAGATTCCTTAATAATATTCCCCTTTTCTGTAGCTTGTTCTTTAACAATTGGAATATTTATAATTGGTTCATCTCTATCACCAGTTAGCCCTTTTTGTTTTATTAAGTACCGTTCTGTTAAGCCAAATCTATCATAAACAATCTTTGCTTGTATATCTAAATCCTTTAGTTGATTCTCAACTAACTTATAATCGCTTTGCTTGATAAAAAAGTGTGAATGATACCCATCAATATAATTACTATAATTGTACCTGTTCGATTTTTTGAACGTTTGTTCCAGAACCTCAACATAGGCATAATCACCAAAGAAATGTTTTGTAACCTTTGATACTTCATTAGGGTCAAAGGTTAAATTATTTGGCTGATAGGTTACAAACAATAATACATCATCTGGTTTAAATACTCTATTAATAAAGCTGTTTAATAGGTCTGAAAAATGTCCATTATATTCACGTGCTGTTTGCGGTTTCTTTGTTGAAGGCATTAACTTTTTTCATTCCCTTCTGGATATAGCCCGACTTATAAGGGATAGGGCGTATATCCAGTTATTTAATAAAAAAAGGGTTGGTTAAACCACCCCTTAATACCACCACACTATTCAACCCTTTTTATTTGTAATTAATAATGATTCTTGTTAAATAAGTCAATTGTTTTTATTAAAATAATTTGCAACTGCTTGATTTTCAGATTAAATAATTTCATCTGAAATTATTTTGTAAATACAGGTTGTTTTTTTCAAATTTTAGAAGTTGTATTGTCTAAAAGAGAAAAATATGGGAGTAGAATTTAAGGACTTAATGGGTTTATTTAATGAGCATGTTAAAAAGATAATGGACGAAAGTTTAACAAATGAGCGAATTGAAGTAATTGTTTTGGATGTGTTAATGAAGCACCAATCATTGTTTGGTGGTACTGGTTATTTGTCAGAAGCAGATTTAATAAAAAAATATAGAATAACCAGAACCTTTCTAAGTAAACTTAGAAAGGAGCATTATATAGAAAAATTTAAAAGCGGTAAGTACACACTGTATAGTGAGAAAGATTATCTTGAAGCATGTAAAAAACACGTACCTAAAAAGCCGTTGTTTATAAGAAAAGTTGCGTAATCAAAAGTTTAAAATTCCCTACCATCAAATATTGTTTTTAGCTTTTGTACTTTTTGACGTTGGTCAACTTTGATATAATTAAAAAAATCTTTTTCGGTTTTATGTCCAGTACAAGCGCGAATAAATAAGGGGTCTGTTCCAGCCAAATATTCATTAGTTGCAAAGCTTCTTCTTGCCGTATGGCTTTTTACCAGTTCATATTTATATGCTGTTGATTCTGTTTTTACACCACCCTTTGATGAATAAACTATTTCTTCGGTGTGCATTGATGGCATCAGTTCTGCAATAAACTTTAATTGCTTATTATATGTTTGTTCAACTATAACTGGTAAATGACCGTTGTATTTCTTTAATATTTCTTTAGCAGTTTTTCGCAAAGGTATTTCTAACTTCTCTCCTGTTTTTTTTGTTTCAATTTCTATATAATCACCTTTCCAGTTATGTTTTTTCAAATTTTTAATATCGGATATTCTCTGGGCTGTCAAACAACTAAAAACAAAAATATCTTTAGCCTTTTGATATTCTTCACTAACTTCCAATTGATACATTTCCTTAATCTGGTCTTCCGTTAAGTATATTTCTTTTGTTTCTTCCTTGCTACGAGAAATAAACTCAAATTTAGCATTATTATGCAGTTCCTGTTTTAAAGAATAAGTCATTAACGCCTTTATGTTCTTAATATGCTTATCTGCATTATTGATATTATGATTCTTTTCCAATAATAGAAATTTGCAAAAGGAGTCACCCCATGCAGAATTAATTGATTCAAAATTTAAAATTGCTTTCCCTTTTATTTTAGCAAAGTCCTTTAACAATGGTTTTAATTGAAAATAACTCTTCATGCTACTTTCCTTTATGTTCTTAGGGTTCTTTTCCGTAAAATAAATTAGAAAATCATAAATGTTACTAATCGCTGAGGTGCTTGTAAACTTATCTGGGAAAATCAGTTTATTTAATTCTTCTTTTAAAATACTTTCTGTTAATATTTGGTCTTTAATCAAATAATCATTGTTAATGGTTTCAGCTTTACTTCTAATATTTTTAAGCCTTTGATTTTGTTTTTGCTTGTCGATACTAGTACCTCTTATTAATTGTTTAGTATCATTCCAATCAGCTGGTAAAACTTTAATTTGAGTTGATAGTCTAAGTCTTTTACCATTAAAAGTAATGTAACACCAGATTGGTTGCTCTTTACCAGTACTTAAGTTTCCTTTTTCCTGTTTTAAATCTCTCAAATAAAAATTTATGTTCATAGGTTATTTTTTCTTACGACAAATATACTAATAAAAATTTAGTGTGGCAAAAGGTGTGGCAAAGAATTAAATATTACGGGTAATTTTTGGGTTTCTTATAACCCTTATAAAATAGGCTATACAGCAATTATAGGTTACCCATATAATATCCAAAAAATAATTTTGGAGTCCGCTCGAGACCTCCCCTGAAAGCGCTTTAGTTATCTAAAGCGCTTTTTTATTTTCATAAAAGTTTATATGCAACAAGGTTGAATACTTGATTCCTATTTCTGAACATATTATCCAATATTCTTTTATACGCATCTAATATTTGATGTTTTAAAAAGAAATACCTTTTTTAGAATAGAGTAAAAACAAAAAGCGATAAAACAATTTCATCGCTTTTTATGTGCAAAATAATGCTATTCTTTTGATTGTAATACTACTTTAATGGTGTTCAATTTTGAGCCATCTTGTATAGTTAAGTAATAAATACCTGCAGCTATATTATCAAAACCAATAAATTGACTACTTCCATCTGATTTTACTGTAAGGCTATTGCTATAAATTATTTTTCCTGTAACGTCTACTAAACTAACGCTAACCGATGCGTTAACAGTTTTTCCAATAAGCAAATTAACTCCATTAATATTAGATGGATTTGGAAACACAGTCCAATTTTGACCTTCAATTGGTTTAGTAAATTGCACAGTTTTTATTTCACTGTATACAACTTTACCATCAAAATCAGTTTGTTTTAGCCTATAATAAGAAAGTCCTTCATAAGGTTCAAAATCTGTTACTTTGTAATTAAGTATGGTATTGCTATTTCCAGCGCCATTAACCTTAGTCAATTCATTAAAGGTTGTTCCATCTTGTGAGCGTTCAATGGTAAAAAAATCATTATTAGTTTCACTTGCCGTTGACCAAGTAATAGCAACGTTTTCCAAAATAGGTTGAACGTCAAAACTCAACAAAGTAATAGGTAAAGGAGATCCATTTCCATTTCCTGTAAAATCACTGAATGAATATAAACCGTCCCAAGTAATAGTTCTTGTGCCAGGGTTAACTGTGCCTGATCCCATTTCAAAAACTGCTCCACTACCGTTTGCCGCAATCCATCCTTGTGTATTATGTTTATATGGTTTTAAATTTGCAGGAATTGGAGCAGTGCCTTCATCAGAAGCCGCCCATTGGTAGGTTACCCCATAACCAGTTTGCGGTGTAGGGAAATTGCTAGGTTCAACTTGCCAATAACGTGAAAGATAATTGGTAGAACTACCTAAATTGGGATGTGCATTAGGTATTACATTAACACTAACTAGCGAATTGGCTGCCATTGGAGATGCATATAGTTGCACACTCATTGGAGTATAATTACTATTATCGCCAACTGGGAAATTGTAATTCGTACTTGCACTGGTAGTGAATCTGATAAATTTAGAAGCTGTGTTACCAGAAATAAAATATGATGTTGCACTAGCCCCTGACAAGGTACCATTAACACCATTAGTTCCTAAAGTGAATTCATTGCCATTTAAATCTATTTTGCCATTCACAAATACAATTGAATTTATAGCATTAACATGTCCATTTAAAATTATATTACCTGATGTTGGATTGATATCCAAGTCATAGTAAGTTTCTGATGTAACCCCTGTGTTAATAGTTATCATTTGATCACCTACAAGTTGATTGTTAAATGTTACTTTTTTATTATTATGAGTAAACGCACTATTTGCACCAGTTCTAGTCCAATTTCCACCTAAATTAAAACTGCCAGTAAAGGAAGGAGCTAAAGTAAAAGTACCATCATTTATAGTGAGATTTCCACGAAGTGACCTAGTGTCTTGAATGGTCAAATCTGTATTCGTGTTCAATACATCAACATGCCAAGGAATTCCTGCATTGCCTGAATTAATAGCTCCTGTGGCCCAAGTTTTGTCTGTAATGTTAACTTGATAATCCACTGCATTGGCAAATCTTAAAATTGAATTAGTTCCATATATACATGAATTTAATAAAGGGCCAACTGATCCTGCCTGCATCACTTGTAAAACTCCATTTACCGTGGTTGGATTACCTAAACCAAAATCAACTGCCCCATCACCTATTCTTAATAAAACATTACTATCAAAATTCAATGTTGTACCACCAATAGAATTTATAGTCTTTGTATACATTAAAGGTGAATTCCCACCTAAACCAGTTATATCGAAAATACTTCCAGGCAAACCAATTATGCTTCTAATTCCACCACCACTTAAAGTGATATTGCCTGCAAAAGCTGGTGCTATTGCATTTCCTCTATCAGTAAAAATAAATGTACTTAAATTTAAGTCTCCTCCACTTAATATTAAATCTCTGTTTATAGTTTTGTTTTCATTGATAGTTAAAACTCCAGCATTTATTTCTAAATCACGAATTTTATTTAAGTCCTGAATAAATTCAACATCTGATGTCATTGTTGCATCGTACCTCATGTCAATTTGATTTCCTCCATTTATGGTAGGAGCAGCACTCATTAATGCTGTTGCTGCACTTCTCCTTATTTGTGAGCCATTAGCCATTGTAGCAGTAAAACCATTCAAATCAAAAGTCCCATTACTTAATTTTAGTCGAGAACCAATACTTGTGTTAGTATTAATTTGAACAGAATTACCATTATTGTCAATATTTAAGAAATCAAAATTTGGAATATTATTACTGATGGTTTGCAATGAATTTCCATTCATAGTAATTTCTCTGCTATTTTGGTTAAATATACCACCAGCATTGCGTGTTAAATTACCACCAATTTGAATATCACCATTAACTGCCGTACTTAAGGTTAAGCTTCCAGAACTTAATCCACCAATATTTACATCTCCTTTAACTACCAAAGGATGCGTCATAGCATTCATGGTTAAATTGCCACCATTATTGATATTAAGATTTCCAGCAATTTGTCGCAATGCGCTACCGCCATTACTTAAATCTAAAGTTGTTGCAGTAATATTTTGATCAATGTTAACATGATATGGATAACCAGGACCTGTAGTGGCACTCCATTCAAGCCCTCTACCTATTGCGCTTCCAGTAAAATAACGTAATGTCGAGTTAACATCATAATTAGCTGGATTTGTATTTACCAAACCACCTGGAGCTATTTCTAAAACACCTTGTATAGTTGAAATTGAATTTCCAAAATTAAAACTAGAGCTTAATGATACTTTGACATTGGAATCAAAGATCAATGAACCTCCCAAGGTACTATTTACACTTGTACTTGCTTGAATATTAACTTGCCCATTTATAAATGTGCTTATGATATTTCTTGTGCCACCACTAACCAAAATACTTCCTCCTGCATTTGTAAAATTAAGTTGATTCCCATTAATATCTAAACTTCCATTGTCTAAAAATTGAAGTGTATTACCAGAATTACCATTTATAGTAACATTTGTAATATCGGTACTATTTAAAACAAGACTTCCTGAAGGTTTATCTAATACAAGATAATCAAAAATTTCTGTTCCACCACCTGTAATGCTTATGTTTTGTGTGCCTGACCTATTAAAAATAACACTTCTATTGTTAGGATTAAAAAACCCATTGGTGTTATGACGAGTCCAATCGCCATTAATATATAAATCAGCTGTTCCCATTTCAAGAGTCCCCACCTCTATTGACATTGAACCTTCAATTCCTCTGTCCGAGCTTGGCATGTTCAAAGTAGTATTATTTCTAATGTTTACGTTATTTGGGATTCCAAAACCTGCAGAATTACTATTCCCTGTCCATTCTAAATTAACATTGTAATTTCCTCCTAAATTATAAATTAACCTTGAGCTTGAACTATAAGTTGGAGTTGCACTAATTGTACTTCCACTGTTGAGATATAAGTCACCATTTACAGTTAATGGCGTTGATATAGTGGTATTTCCATTAAGTTCAATATTGTTTAATGTGATTGGGTTTGCACCTGATAAAGTTGCATCTCCATTAAAAATAATGCTTCCTAATCCAGTTATAGCAGTTGATGCACCTGTATTATTATTTAAGGTTGCTGAAGAATTAAAAATTAAAGAGCGAGTAGGATCTATATCCAAACTAGCTCCTGGATTTAGAGTTAAGGAACTTAATGCATTTGTGTTTGAACCAGTAATTAAAACTGCATGACCCAAACAAACAGAAGAAGAAACAGGAGGTATCACACCACCTACCCAAGTAGCCGCATTATTCCAATTGCCAGCCGATGCAGTTGCAACACAACCAATAATTCCAAAAATATTTCCTAATACAAAAGGACGATTGCTTAAGCTACCATTGTAGTTTATGCTTGATGAGCTCAGGTATGGATTACCTCCACTTGTGGTAGAAGGTCGTGCCTGCCATGAAGCTCCTGAATAATCACCTTGGTAAACACCATTAGCTCTAATAAAACCTGCCGCCTCACTCGTAACTGGCCATTGAAAATTACTAACAAGGTTATTTCCTCCAATGGCAGCTTCATTAAAAATCCATTCAAGGTTAACCATTTGATTATTATCATTAACAGCAAAACTAAAAGCAGGTGCGGTATTAACTCTTACACTTATATCATCCACAATTCCTGTTTGTTGCAAAGTAACAGGTGAAAATGTGCTTGCATTTGGACCAATTGGAAATAAAGTGGCTGAATTGTCAAAATTTCTGCTTAAAGCACCAGTTCCGTTAGTAATAATAAATTTGGTGGAGCTAGCTCCCGTTAATGGTGTATTTAATCCATTTAGCTTTATGTTTGTGTTACCAATAGTAAGATTGCCTAAAATAAAACTTAATTGATCATTAATTTCAACGTTTGTTGAAGTAAGTACAACACCAGCAGCATTATTGATAACCAATATGCCAAAAGGATTAACGGTAGTGTTGGTGCCTCCAATATTTTGTATAGAAGTGCCATTTAATGTTACGGCTCGATTGTTAGGCGTAAAATTATTTATTGCAGCACCATTATTATCCCAATTTCCTTTTAATGCGATATCTCCTCCAGCTGCTCCTGAGGCAGAAAGATTTCCAATTAAGTTTAAATTTCCATTAATTATAAGTGGCACTAACATGTTATTACCACTATGATTCATCATAATTGCACCTGAAGAATTAATTGATAAATCACCAGCTAAATTAAACGGCATTGAAGCATTGATAGCTCCAGGACCAGCAGGATTTAAGGTACTATTTATAACAGTAACATGATACGGAAATCCTTTACCTGAGGTAGTGCTCCATTCAATACCTCTATGGTAAATTCCACCAGTATTATATTCTAAAACTGAACCTGTTGCATATGCTGGAGCATTTGATATTGCTGCTCCTCCAGCATTAATTCTCATTGTTCCACTATTTTGAATGGTAGTCGTGTTTCCAAAATTTACACTTCCGTTGATGTAAACATTATATGGATTGGTGTTTCCAGTAAATGTTCCCGCTCCTATAAAATTAATGGTTCCTCCAATTGAGCCAACAGCAAAATCACCAGCTATTCCAGTTATAGTTCCGCCATTAGCAATGTTGTAAGTTTGGCCTATTCCTATTTGAAATATACCATTAGCTAAAATCAATGTACTTCCAGTAGACGGTACGTTTGTCAATGTAACAGCCCCTCCAGAATTATCAATCCTTAGTACTCCTGTATGTGGCGTTGGTAACCCTGTGCCAGTTACTTGATTTACCGCTGCATTGTAGGTATAATTAGCATTTGTATGAAATGTTTTAGCTGATCCTGTTTGAATAGATCCTGAAGTTGCAGCTAATGCAGCTACTATACCAGCGGTATTGGCAGTTATTAAAGTAGCCCCTGAATTTAAATTGAAACTCCCATTTACACCAGCAGTTGTTCCAGCAACAATTAAATTTCCAACATCTAAAGTGGCAAGATTTTGAACATTCATGATGGAAGCCGCATGTTCTATAAAATCAGAATTTAGTTGTAAAGTTGGGCTAGTAGTTCCATTTCCAACTTCCCACAAAATTGGACTGCTAGAAATAGAAGTACCTGGTGCAGTGGAGTTGTATGTTTGAACACCACTTGATTTATTGAATCTAAAAATACTAGTCAATACTCCTGTTCTTGAAATTGTTCCACTGGTAATAGCAAGATTTCCTATTAAGTTGATGGTGTGATTTGCTGTAATTGTAAATGCGCCTGTATAAATATTTAAATTTCCCCCATTAAGGTTCATATTTCCTGTAATGTTGAAATTACATGTTTGAGCTGCAATATTTGATAAGCCAGCTGTTGAAAGTGTTCCTCCATTGAGTATTACATTACCACCAATGTTTACATCTACTGTTGATGAGGTTGATGCGCCACCTCCAGATAATGCCAAATTTCCTCCATTAATAATTAAATCTCCATTAATATTAGTTGTACCCCCTGTACTACCAGAAAACAATCGTAAATCAAATCCATTGGTATTTGTTACAATAAAATCATTAGCAATGGTAACAAAAGGAGTTGTTGATAAATTAATAGCATTAGTTTGTGATGAACAATTCCATTCTACATCCCAAAAAAGTTGTCCCAATCCACCTGTCAAGCCTGAATTCGTGACCCCCTGAATGTTTAACTTAGATCCAGCATTCCATGTACCCGTTGGAATACTTCCACCATTTACATTGTTGGTATAAACTCCAGTAGATGATACTACCAAACTTCCAATGGTAGTTAGCACACCTGATCCAACAGTTGTAGTCCAAGTGCCATTTAAGGCAACACTTGACCCTGGGTTTGTTGTACATGTGTTATTTACATTAAAATCACCATCAATAGTTAAATCGGTTCCTACTCCATTGGCTAATGTGAAATCTCCTCCAACACCAATTGTCAAAATTGCTCCAGCATCTACAGTAATTTGATCAGCAGTGATGTTAGAACCAATTGTGATTGGGCTTCCACTTCTTATCCAAATACCACCACTATTAACATTATTAGGAGCTACCACTGCTGGAATAGCACCAACAAACCCAATGTTATCTGCTACTTCCCAATTTGATGCCGATGACCATGCTCCAGCTGCAACTGATTGGTAGTAAACTGGGATATCGGTTCGTCCTGTAATATCTGTACTCGATAAGCTACCCGCAGCTGGACCAGATGAAACATTTAAGACATTAGCACCAGCTGAACTACTTGAGTATTCTGTCCATCCTAAAGCTATAGGGTCCCAAATATTTAATTTCATATTAGTTTCTATACCATTAATATCAGCGCCAGTGTATGAAAACGTTCCGTTCCATGAGTGAGCTACCGCAAATGTGGTACTTGCCGACCAGTATCGAGATAGAAAATTTAAAGTTGGTGCATTATTTGGATGAACAGCATCAATAACTCTAAAGCCAACGGTACCACTTCCTCCTGAAGTAATGTTAATGGTTACTGGTGAATAATCATCGCCTGCGGTATTGTCTCCAATTGGCCATGTAAAAGCCACAGAAGAAGGGCTTGTAAAAGATTTTCTTAATTGTCCACTGCTATTGGTTACGAACATTTTTGTTGACGAGTAACCTGCGCCTACTATGCTTCCTGCACTAGTAATTGTTAAATCAAATGTACCTAAAAGAATGAGACCAGCATTGGTAAAATTAAATGTTGTTATTGAAAGTGTTTTATCGATGGTTAAACTGGTTGTTCCTAACCATGTAACATTGTAATTATTGGCAACAGTTATGGCTGCGTATCCATTCATTCCAGTATTTTGTGTGTTCCCATTAAATGTGAATGTTGCACCATTGCTCCAGGTGGTGTTGGCATTTGCAAATCCAATAATTGTTGAAGATACCCCGCCTGAGTTGTTAATTATAAGGTTTCCAGTGCCAGTTAATGAAAACGTATTGGCTGCATTTCCATTACTTACAGTAAAAGTACTGCAATCAAGCGTACCAGCAATTGTAAGTGGGTTTGTTTGAGCACTATTGGCAGTAACTAAGTTGGTAAGAAGTTGCACAGTACTGCCTGTTGCAATGGTAATAATTCCGCCTGTCATGGCTGCTCCTAAATGAGAATAGGTTTGTATTCCCACTCCATTAAAAATAAATCCTGCAGATGCAGCATAGCTACCTGTCAATCCTATGTTTCCAACACCAGATTTGTTTAAATTACCTTTTAAATTAATTACATTATTAGTATTAGAAGTTCCACTACCAAAGTTAACACAATTAGCAGTTGTGCTAGTAATTGATAAATTTCCGTTTACAGTAACACTGGCTACAGTTGTGTTATTTACAGCATCCATATTTATACTACCTGTTCCACTTAATGTCAAATCAGAAGTGGTGAATGTCTGGGTAAGTGCTCCTACTGTTGAAGATACTATTGTTATTGAACCTGCGCTTACATTACTATTTCCAATAACATTAAAAGTAGCTGTTCCACCACTATTAGAAATGGTTAAATTACCTCCTCCATTGATGATTAAATTTCCGTCAACAGTCCAAGTAATAGTTCCAGCATTGGCATGCGCATTTAATCTTCCTAGTCCACTAAGAGTAAGATTTCCAGTAATGCCAAAATTATAAGCAGTAGCTTCCTGCCAAATAGTGCTTGCTCCTCCAACGAATTCTAAATTATGGTACAATCTGTTTGCCACATTGGTTGTAAAGGAGCTCAAACTCCATGTTGTAGCAGAAGTGTTTGAATATCTAATAGTACTTCCAGTAATTGTATTGGTTGCTGTGGTAGGATTAAAACCTTGCGCTATATCAATGATTCCCGAGTTTGCCCAAGTTCTATTTCCGTTTCCTGAATTGTTTAATTGGCCATAATAAAATGCTGGAATTGTTTGAGCACTTGCTGAAGTAAAATCAAAAATACTTGAAGCATTTACAACTGGAGTATAGGCGCTCAAGGTTGATACATCAAAAACACCACCAACTGAAATTGTTCCTGCTGGTGATATCAAATTTGCTGAACCTCTTGCATTACTTATGGAAAGATTGTTATACTGGCCAATACTTAAAGTTTGTACTCCAGTTCCATTGTAATCAACTGTCGATCCAGTTAATGTATAAGCTCCAGCACCTCTAGTAAAAGTTCCACAAATACCAATAATTCCTGAATTAGCTAATACCCTGTTTCCTCCTGTCAGGTCTAAATTTCCGTAATTAGCGGCTGGTATGGTTTGAGAAACACTGGAAGAAATTGTTAATGTACTTGAACAGTCAAAAGTAGAGGAAACAGAGCTGGAATAAGAATAATTTCCAGTAACTGTTAAAGAAGTACCTGCACTCATTGTATATTTTCCATTGCCATTCACAGCAAAGTCTGTAATATTTCTACTTCCAGTAATAACTAATTCATTGGTGTAAGAACCGCTTGTAGGAATGATAATATTGTCAATAGCAGCTGGAATCCCTGATGGCGTCCAATTTGCAGCGGTTCCCCAGTCATTACTGATTGAACCATTCCAAGTATAGGTAAAAAATGGAGGTATAAAACCATCGTCTTTTCCAACTCCTAAAGTGTAGGTTGCCACCGAAGGTAAGAAACTAGTGGAATTTGTTACAACAAATGGCCCACCTCCTGAACTACTGGCATTACTTTCAGACCAATTTGTGCCATTATGTAAACCCATTTTAAGTTGAACACCTGCAGCAAAATTGGCATTTGGCTCACCACTATTGTATTGTGCATTGCTTATAATATTACTTCCACCGGCAATAGATTCATTAACCTCCCAATATCTATTAATAAGTTTGGAAGCATCGTATGGAGCTGGCGATACAACAGCATCTATAACTCTTACACCATAGGTATCTGATGTGCCTGAATTTGTTAATGTGATTGGGTTATAAGCGACATTTCCAATTGGAAAAACAACTGGTGTTGCAGCTACAACTCTTCTTAGTCTGCCTGTGCCATTTGTTTTAATATGCTGCGTAGCTGAAGCTGATGTTATTGCAGGCGCTGTTCCTGTTAAAGTTAAATTATTAACACCTAGCTGTAAATGTCCAGCAACAAAAATGACTCCAGCCCCAAACCCAGCATCATTTAGGGTTAATGAACTTGACAAATTCACATTATTTACATTAGCAATGTAAACGTATGTTGCTGTAGCTGGCATAGCACTTCCAGTGGATTGCAAGGCAGTACCAGTAAAAGCAAAATTACAGGCAGCATTGAAAGTTCTGGTAGTGGTTTGAACCGATCCGCTTAATGTTGGGGCAGTCACAAATCCTGCAGTGTTCGCAGAAATTGCTAAGCCTCCATTGGATAAGGTAAATATATTTCCTGATAAAACAAAGGTTGAAAAATCGATACCTGAGCCAGAAGTAACTGCAAAAGTACCTCCAGCACCAATAGCAAAATTAGTAAGAAGAGTTGGTTGTGAATAGGTTGGTCCAGCAACTCCAGCATTGAAGGTTAATGTACCAGAAATAGTTCCTCCTGATTGAGAGATATTTTGTATAGCATATGCCAATGGAGCGCCAATTTTTCTGAAATTCCAAGTAGCTGTGCCTGTAGTTCTAGTAATTGTACCTGCACTTTGTGTAAAGTTGCCTGTATGATTTACTGTTGCTCCTCCTGACCCAGCTGAAACTTCAAAAGTTCCGCCCGAAATCGTAAAATTTCCGGTTATATTTATGGTAGCAACTCCAGCACCTGCAGTTCCTCTTAAAACACCTCCTTGAACCAACATATTTCTATTTATAGTCATTGTTGCTGAAGTTCCAGAAATCATGCTTGTATTGAAACCATTTGAATTAACAAAGGTGAAATCTCTACAACTAAAAAGGGAAGTAAAGGAAAAACTTATTGAAGCAGTTTGTCCAGCACAATTGTAGGTAAAGTCTGAAAATGTTTGATTTAAACCTGAAGGCATAGTTCCAATTACCCCTGTAATATTACAAAGTGAACCAGCATTCCATGTTGTAGCGTTAACAATTGAACCCCCATTCCGAGCATGATGATACACACCAGTGGCTAAGAAGTTTAATGTGCCACTATTGACAATTGTTCCGCCAGAATTTCGAAAGGTACCACTCACATTGGTAGTAGTAGTGGCATTGATAGTAAATATGGCAGCACTTTGATCAAAAATAGCATTTGAATTAATGGTTCCTGTACCACTCAAAGTAACATTAACACCCGAAGTAACTGTTGATGCAGTGTTCGATATAGTTAAATTGTTGAATGTAGCTGCATTGCTTAAAATGCTTTGTGCTGTAGTTCCGTTAAAATTGATAGTACTTCCAGTGGTTGTAGTAATTCCCGCGCTAGGGGTATAATTTCCACAAATTGCTATGGTGCCAGTGTTGGCAAAAACCCTAGGCCCACCAGTTAAATTTAAATTTCCATAATTTAAAGCTGGAATATTTTGTGAAGATGTAGAAGCGATATTGAGTGTGCTACTGCAATTGAAGTTTGCTGTAGCGGTATTTACATAGGTGAAGTTACCATTAATTGAAAGTGATGTTCCAGCAGCTAAATTTAATACTCCAGTTCCGTTTAATGTTAAGTCATTGACAGTGTATGATGCAGAATTAATATTACAAGGATTTGGAGAAGAAACGCCAATGATTACATTTTGTGTTGATGTTGGTACTGTTCCTGAACTCCAATTACTTCCTGTGTTCCAATCATTTGAAGTTGTTCCAACCCAAGTAATAGTATTCGGAGCTCTTCTACCTGTTATTTCCAATCCATTTAAAGGCAAATATGTTTGAGTAAAAGCAGCAGTAGATGGCTGAAAACCTTCTAATTTAGTTCCTGCAGTTACAGTGGTTCCGTGCTCAGTCCAATTTCCTGCACTAAAAGTACTGAACTTAAGATTTGCCTCAGTACCATTTACATCACTAGGAGCATAGAACACCGTAATTGAATCTCTGTAAAGACCTCCGGCAGTATTTTCGGTTACAATCCAGTATCTACTTAAATAATCAGTTGCAGCAATTGGCGTGTTAATGTTAGGGCTAATTGCATCAACCACCCTTAGACCAATAATTCTACTCACTGTATTTTTGAAAAACTTTATATGAACAGGGGTATATTCTGCACTACCTGTATTTTCACCAATTTGAAAAGCATAATTATCGGAACCAACCGGTGACCCAGACCTAACATAGGTACTAAGCATGAATTGACCAGTACCATTGGTAACAAACATATTGGTGGATGAAGGGCTTGTTATAGAATAGTTTCCGCTACCAACGTAATCAATTAATAAGTCATTATTTCCTAAATATAAACAACCATTAGTGAGCCTCACTTCGCCACCAGGTCCAACAGCAGTGCGTGAAGCATGCATATTAACCCCTGCAACATTATCAATTTCAACTGAAACACTTGTCATTGCTGAAGGCCATTCTTTATCAGTGGATGTTATATTTGTAGTACCGTTATAACGCAATTGACTTCCACCAGCGTAAACAATTGCACCAATGCCTGCGATAGCGCCATTAGTACGAATAAATTTTCCAAGAGAATTAATATTAATGTTTGTAGCAAGTGTAATACCAGCAGCATTATTTAATCTCCACCAAATATTATTTAATGTACTGCCCGAAACACTAACGTTTTGGTTAATAGTTCCTTTAAATTCAATTTGAAACTTAGGAATAGCAGCTCCTGCATTTAATGTGGCACCTAAAGATTGACTGAAACTACCATTTACATTTAAGTATATTTCGGGGTTTATCCCTAAAGAAGCTCCTGTATATGTTCCAGCAGTTTGATTGAAATTTCCAAGTATATTCCAAGTCGTAATTGTACCATTTGCAGCGCCAATCGAACAATTATTAACTGTTCCACCACTTTGCGTAAAGTTTCCTGAAATATTAATGGTTGCTGTTGAACCTAAACCTGCTGAGGCATTGTAAATAACTAATGACCCAGCTGACATATTAAACGAACTTGTAGCAACAGTAAAGGTTGGAATTCCACCTGTGGAGGCAGGCGGTGGAGTTTGAAAATTTGTGACACCACCGGTAATATTAAAAACACCACCTATATTTATTGTAATGTTGGGCGCATTAGGTGTGAGTGCGTTTGTAAATGCAAAGGTACCTCCCGAAACATTTAAATTACCATTGATGGTTAGTGTAAAAGATGCTGAACCTGTTAATCGTAATGAGCCGCTATTTGTTGCTATCACATTTAAATTTCCTGCAATGATTGCTCCATTAAAACCACCTAAAAGGTTCAATGCCCCAGTTTGTAAAGGACAATTCCAGGTGAAATTGCCAAAATTTTGAGATAAACCTCCAGTGGCACCTACATTAGTTGTATAGCCAATGACATTACAATTTGAAGCCGCATTCCAAGTTGCTGTTGGAATAGTACCAGCAATTGTGGTGTAATTGTGCTCATAAGTGCCAGTTGCAGAGAAAGTTGTGTTTAATGCGGTCATACCTACAATTGAACCTGAAGTTCCGCCTGCTCTTAAAGTTCCGTTGATAATATTTGCTGTACTACCTGTTAAAGTGAGTGTATTTGTACCAATGTCAAACCTGCAATTAGCGCCTGCATTAATTGTTAGATTGTTAGTTATGGTAACGGCAACTGACGAGGTAACATTAGCTGCCGTGTTTGAAATAATTAAATTATTAAAAGTTGCTGAAGTTGTTAGTATGTTCTGTGCAACGGTTCCATTAAAATTCACTGTGCTTCCCGTTGTAGTTGTAACTCCAGATGTTGGTGTATAGTTCCCACAAATATTAATAGTTGCGGCATTTGACAAAACTCTTGGTCCTCCATTTATGTTTAAATTCCCATAATTAAACGCAGGTATTGTTTGAGAAGCAGCACTATTAACATTAAGTGTGCTGGCGCAATCAAAGTTTGCTGAAGCAGTATTTACATAGGTAAAATTACCTGCTATTGTAATATTTCCTGAAGCACCCAAATTAAGACTACCAGTGCCATTCAATGTTAAATCATTAACTGTTTGAGTGGAATTAAAGTTGGTAGGATTGGTTCCCACCACATTAAATACTACATTGTCACTTGCACCAGGAATTCCATTAGGAGTCCAATTGGTAGCTGTTGACCAAGTTCCATTTGTGCTTCCATTCCATGTATATGTTGTTGCTGATGAAATAAAGGCATCATCCTTTCCTAAAGCAAATGTGCCAACAGAGGCAAAACTGGATAAGGTAGAAAAATAATATGGATTTGAACCGCCCACACTAGCACCATTTTGGCTCCATGAAGCTCCATTCCACATTCCAAATCTTCTAGTTACACCTGAATTAAAGTTAATGGCTTCTTCACTTGGTGAATTCCAATTGGCAATCAGATTAATGTTAGAACCACCAATCGTACCTTCACTTACTATCCAACTTCGGTTAATAACTTTGGTTGGGTCATTTGGAGATGGCGGAGTACCGTCAGTTACTCTCACGCTGTAAGAATCAGTCGTTCCACTATTGGCAATTGTAATTGGATTGTAAGATGAATTTCCTACGGGAAAATTAAATGAAAATCCACCACCCATCAGTGCAATTTGTAAAAATCCTGCGCCATTAGTTTTTACATAAGAATTTGCATTTCCTCCTACAGGAGGTTCCACCACACTAAGATTATTTCCATTTAAAACAAGTATTCCTTGATTTAATGTTATGGTGCCACCTATTGTACGGCTGGCATGCAATGTAACTGTATTGGTTGCAAAAGTATTATCAATGATTAAATTCATTGGGCCATTTATGGCAGGAAATTCAATATTGTTAGTGGTTTGAGCAGCAGTACTTGCATCATAAATTAATGTTGAATAACCACCAGTTTGATCATAAAATACTGTTCCGCTTCCAGTAATACTGCCTTGGCTCATTCTAAGCGAAGCGCCCCAAGAACCTCCATTAGCATTATCGTTTAATGATAAAATACCAGTTAAATTAATTCCGCCACCATTAACTCTAAAGTTAACATTGCTTGTGATGGTCCCATTTAATGTAACATTTTGCACACCAGGTCCATTAAACTCAACATAGCTTCCTGTTGAAAGTGATAAACTAAATACACTAAGTACAGCTGAAGCTGATTGTGTGTAATCTCCCCCAACCGTTATCAAACCATCAAAATCGCTAGTAGCCAAATCAATTGTACCATCATTGTGATTTAAGTTGCCAGTAATATTAATGATGCCATTACCTCCTGTACTAGCAATGTCCGTGAGTAACAAAAAGGAACTAGCACTATTTAAATTTAAATTGCCATTAATAATCAAATTACAACTTGCACCGCCCGTTGCAAGTGCAAAAATACCATCAGCAATAGTAAGGTCACCACCTATGGTGAGGGTACAAAAAACATTAGTAGTTATTCCGATTTCATTTCCATTAAGGGCTAAAATTTCAAGATTGCCGTTAACTGTAGTGAGCTCTCCATCTAACATAGGTGAAGTTGTTTGCGAAGGACAGTTCCAAACAAAGTTTCCGAAGTTTTGATTTAATCCACTGGTTGGTTGGGTTCCTGTTGTGTAGCCCATTATTAAACAAGTTGAGCTTGAGTTCCAGGTAGCCATTGGAATACTACCATCGACTGTTGAGTAATTGTGTTCATAATAACTTCCTGCTCCAAATGTTGTATTTGCAGCTGAAGTTCCTGTAATAGTGCCTCCTGTACCTCCTATTCTTAAATTCCCATTAATTATATTTCCTACCGAACTAGTTAAATTTAAAGTGTTATTGCCCATGTTCAAACGACAATTAGCACCTGCATTAATAGTTAAATTATTTGGAACTGTAATTGAACTATTTGCTGTAACTGTTCCACCTGTATTTGAAATTAATAAATAATTAATTGTTTGTGTTGCGTTACTACTATAGGTTTGTGCAGTGCTGCCGTTGAAATTAACTTGACGGCCATTGCAATTAAAAGTACCACTAGTTTTAATAAAGTTTCCAGAAACATTTAAATCCCCACCTGCACTGCCCGACAAGGTAAATGTCCCCCCTCTTATATCCAAATTGTTTGTACTTATCGCAGTGGTAGAAGTTCCTGAGCTTAAGGTTCCTGCAGCAATTACTAAATTGCCTGTGATATTCCAAGATTGTCCTCCACCAGCTGTTCTAGTGATTGTTTGACCACTGCTGTTCATGGTGAAATCAAAAGCAGAAATAGCTCCAAATGCAGCATTTGAAGCAGTTATTGGCTGAGTAAAAGAGTTTTGCCCAAATGGGTTTGTAGAACTGCCATTAGTTGTGTTAGAAACTGTAAAATATCTTATTATTCCGTTACTATTACCAATTACATTGGTACCTCCATAATTTTCTGAAGGCACTTGTGCGTACATCTCATTATTTCTGGAAATATAGCCCATCCAATTGAAAGCGTTTGGTCTAATTCCACCATTTATTACCCCTTGTAATCTGGACCAAGAAATTCTGAATTCTCTTCTATCATCACCGCTGTTTCCATTACCATTATCATTTGTCGCAAATTGTCCATTAACATTGCCAGTTGCATCGTTAGTTCCACCACCACAAATTCCATCAACACCTGCACCAAGAGAGGTCCAGCCATTTGCACCATCTCTTCTTAAAATTTCACGAGAGCCATTGTGAATATAAATACAAACATCAGCTCTAAATGGTAAATTAGGTCTTGTGGTAAAACCATCATAATTTAAACCTACCAAAGTTCCATTCCCATTTGCACCACCATTAACTGGAACTATAGGATCAACATCAAGATAAATTGAAACTGCTTCAGTTTGATTAGCATTGTTTAAACACACAAATAAATCAGTGTTGTTCCAAGTTAATGCCCAATTGGTTGCTCCAGAGGTATAGTTGTTTGGATAATTTCCAACGCCATCGTTTATTGCATCAACTGTTGGTGTAGTCCATTGAGCAAAAGAATGCTGCATGAAACTAAATGACAATAAGCAAAAAATTTTAAAAATATTAGTTTTCATGAAATTATGAATTAGAATCGAAAGTTTAATGCATAAAAGTAAGCAAAAAAAGTCAATAATGAGGAATATTTACCGAGGTTTTTTTAATAAAATTCTATGATTAGGAAAATATGAATTAATTCCTGAATTGTTAAATTAATAAATTGCATGTTCAAAATATGATAATTTCATATACAAGGATTAATATTTCATAGTTAAATCTATTTTAATAATAGGCAAATATTACTTTGGGAAAATGAAAATTGCATTAATATTATTACTACCTTTGCGCCCTTAAAAAAATAAGCCTATAAAATGCAAGCTATTAGAAATATTGCGATTATTGCCCATGTTGACCACGGAAAGACCACATTGGTAGACAAAATGTTGCATCAAAGTAAACTATTTCGTGAAAATCAAGAATCAGGAGAGTTAATACTTGATAATAATGATTTAGAAAGGGAAAGAGGGATAACTATTCTTGCAAAGAATGTATCAATTAACTATAACGGAGTTAAAATTAATATTATTGACACTCCAGGACATAGCGATTTCGGGGGTGAAGTTGAACGCGTATTGAATATGGCAGATGGTGTTTTACTATTGGTAGATGCTTTTGAAGGAACCATGCCACAAACAAGATTTGTGTTGCAAAAAGCATTACAGCTTGGCTTAAAGGCAATTTTGGTGATTAATAAAGTGGACAAGCCAAATTGCCGTCCTGATGAAGTTCATGACGAAGTTTTTGACTTGTTTTTTAATTTAGATGCCACTGAAGAACAGTTAAATTTTCCAACGGTTTATGGCAGCAGTAAGCAAGGTTGGATGAGTAATGACTATAAGGAAGTTACTTCCGACATAGTTCCTTTATTAGATTGCATCATTGAAAATATTCCACCAGCACCTTATCATGAAGGAAGTTTACAAATGCAAATTACATCTCTTGACTTTAGTAGCTTTGTTGGTCGAATTGCAATTGGTAGAGTTTTTAGGGGTAATATTCGTGAAAACATGCCAGTTTCTCTAGTTAAAAGAGATGGAAGTATTGTAAAATCAAGAATAAAAGAGTTGTTTGTTTTTGAAGGTTTAGGACGAGCCAAAGTTAATGAAGTTAAAAGCGGTGATTTATGTGCTGTTACAGGCATTGAGGGTTTTGAAATTGGAGATACCATTGCCGATTTTGAAAACCCTGAAGGTTTAAAACCAATAAGCATTGATGAGCCTACAATGAGTATGTTATTTACCATTAACAATTCACCTTTTTTTGGCAGAGAAGGCAAGTTTTTAACCTCAAGGCACGTGCGCGAAAGATTGTTTAAGGAAATGGAAAAAAACCTAGCGTTGCGTGTTGATGAAACTGACAGTGCTGATGCTTTTTTAGTATTCGGACGCGGAATCCTTCATTTAAGTATTCTTATTGAAACTATGCGTAGAGAAGGGTATGAATTGCAGGTGGGGCAACCTCAAGTTATTGTAAAATCTATTGATGGAATAAAATGTGAGCCAGTTGAAACTCTAACGGTAGATGTTCCAGAGCCTGTTTCTGGTAAAGTAATAGAATTAGTGAGTCAAAGAAAAGGTGATATGATAATTATGGAACCAAAGGGAGATATGATTCATTTAGAATTCACAATTCCATCGAGAGGTATTATTGGGTTAAGAAATAAAGTATTAACAGCTACAGCCGGTGAAGCCATAATGAATCATCGTTTAAAAGGTTTTGAACCTTGGAAAGGTGAAATAGCAGGTAGAATTTCGGGTTCCTTAATTAGCATGGAAACTGGCACTGCTATTGCTTATAGTATCGATAAGTTACAAGATCGAGGTTTCTTCTTTGTAGAACCAGGCGAAGAAATTTATGCCGGCCAAGTGATTGGTGAACATACACGCCCCGATGATTTGTCAGTAAATATTACTAAAACTAAAAAGCTTACCAATATGCGTGCTTCAGGTTCTGATGAAAAAATGCGAATTGCACCTGCAATTAAATTTTCATTAGAGGAAGCCATGGAATATATTCAAGAAGATGAATACGTGGAGTTGACACCAAAGTCAATTCGTATGCGTAAAACAATTCTTGATGAAAATGAAAGGAAGCGAGTTAGCAAAAGTGTATCAGCTTAAGTAAATCTTAAAGCCTAAAGTGAGTTTGAAGTAATTCAATTAAGTGCTTATTATATTTAATGCAAGAGAATAAATTTATTTTATTCACGAATGCTTTTACTTTTGTATAATGAAGTGGGATTGGATTCAACAACTGAATAAATTAATAATTTTAGCTCAAAGTCAATTGAGCAAAAAGCAGTTTATTTTGTTTTCGGCCATTCTGGTTGGGTTATCCGCAGGTTTAGCAGCAATTATCCTTAAAAGTTTTGTTCATTTAATTTTTACTTTGGCTACTTACAAGCCCATGGTAAGTTTAAAATACTTGTATTTGATTTTGCCAGTATTAGGTATTTTTCTAACAGTTTGGGCTAAAAAAAAAATACTGAAGGGAAAACTTGAAAAAGGGCTGCCACCAATTCACTATGCTATTGCTAAAAAGTCAAGCATTATTCCTCGTGAGCAAATGTATGCTCAAGTGCTTACTAGTGGCTTAACTGTTGGATTGGGCGGTTCAGCAGGATTAGAAGCTCCAATTGTAGTTACAGGTGCAGCCTTTGGCTCTAATTACGCTAAAACCTATCGGCTTGATTATAAAGAAAGAACGCTTTTATTAGCGTGTGGAGTCGCAGCGGGAATAGGAACTGCATTTAATGCACCTATTGCAGGAGTATTGTTTGCATTGGAAGTACTGCTTCTCGACATCAGTATTTCAGCATTTACCCCTCTTATTATTGCTGCCGCAACAGGTGCATTGATTTCAAAAGTATTTTTAAAGGATGAAATATTATTTTCGTTTCCACAAAGTAGTTTGTTTAACTATATCAATGTCCCATTTTATGTTTTGTTAGGCATTTTAACAGGCCTTTTAGCAGTGTATCATCAAAGAGTGTTTTTGAAGCTTGAACATTGGTTAGCAGGTTTAAATATAGGAGCATATAAAAAAGTTTTTCTTGCAGGCGCAATGCTTGCTATACTCATTTTATTTTTTCCAGGTCTTTTTGGGGAAGGCTATACAAGTATTAAATTATTAGCATCAACAAACACCGAAAAGCTTTTTGAGAACAGTATCTTAAAAGATTTTACTACTAATAAGTGGATTGTTTTGATGTTAATTACCATTACCATGTTATTAAAAGTTTTTGCCACATCAATAACTCTTGGAAGTGGTGGAAATGGAGGAAATTTTGCACCATCCTTATTTGTTGGCGCCTATGCAGGTTTTGTTTTTTCACGATTTATTAATTTGTCGAGTCTAACTACTTTACCTGAGAGTAATTTTACTTTGGTTGGAATGGCGGGAATTTTAAGTGGGCTTTATCATGCGCCTCTTACTGCTTTGTTTTTAATTGCAGAAATAACTGGTGGGTATAATTTGTTAATCCCTTTAATGATAGTTTCTTCTATTAGTTATGCCATTAGCAAACATTTCGAAAAGTTTAGTATGGATGCTAAAAAATTAGCTTCATCAGGCCTTATGTTTACTAGCGATAAAGATAAAAACATATTAACCACTATTTCTACATCAAGATTGGTTGAATCAGATTTTATTAAAGTATTTCCTACGCAAACTTTAGGTGAATTTGTTAAGATCATATCGAGCTCTAAACGTAATATTTTTCCGGTAGTTAATCTTCAAAATAAATTACTTGGAATTATCGTGCTCGACAATGTAAGAGAAGTTATTTTTAAGCATGATCTATATGAAAAAGTATTGGTTAAAGAACTGATGAGCATGCCTCCTGAAATTGTTGCACCTTTTGAACCTATGGAGAGTGTGATGAAAAAATTTGACGAAACAGGAGCTTGGAATTTACCAGTAATTAATAATGGTGAGTATGTAGGATTTATTTCTAAATCGAGCATATTTTCAAATTATAGAAACAAATTAATTGATTACAGTATTGAATAATTTTATGGAAAAAAAATCAAAACTAAATTACGAAAATGCTTTTCAAGAATTGAGCAACATTGTTAAAGATATTGAACAAGATAATACTGCCTTAGATGAATTATCGAAAAAAATAACAAGAGCCAACGAGTTAATTTCATTTTGCAAGGAAAAATTAAGGCAAACAGAAGAAGAGTATCAAAAAGCAATAGATAATTTAGAGCATTAATTGTTTTGATTTTGGCAAACTTTTTAGTATTAACTCATAAGAAGAATCAATTTGTTCCTTAACCAATTGCCAACCTAAGGTTTCATTTACTATTATGGTATTCCAATGAGTTTTATTCATGTGATAACCAGGCAAAATAAAATTGGGAAATTGTTCTCTGAGTAGTATTGCTTTTTCAGGATTACATTTGGCATTAAAACTAACTGGTTGCTTTTCTAACGAAATTAAAAGAAACATTTTATCTAATAATTTAAAAACCAATGTGTCATTGTCGAAAGGAAAACTCTCTGTTACCCCTTTTTTAGTTAAACAATAATTTCTAATTTCCTCCACATTCATTTTCCTACATTCTATTCCTTAACCATTTTTTGTGTGCTAACGTGGTTTGACTCCATTATTTGTACCAAATAAACTCCCGATGGCCAGTTTGAAGTATCAACGTTGTAAATTTTAGCGCCATAACTATTAAATGATGTAATTAATTGTCCAGTTGAATTATAAATATTTACATTTTGTACTGCATCTTTTAATTTTAAATTCAATTGATTGCTGAATGGTATTGGGAAAATATTATTAGCACTTTTGTTTTCGAATTCTTTTAAATTAGTAAGTGCTCCAGTTGGTGTGCTCACCACCATTCTGATCATGATATCTTCTATTTCGCGATAACGATTTATAGCCCAGCCTGCACCTAAAACTTCAAAGGTTTGATTACTTAATGGCAATGTTTCATCCTGACCAATGGTGATTCCATCTCCATTCATTATCCATGAAACGTAAACACCAGTATCATTTACGGTTAAAGGACTTCCTAATAAAACTTGATTCCAGCTATTTGCAGTAATAGATGAATTAGGTACCGAAATACTAAGCAACTCAGTGCCTGGAGAGTTGTTTATGCCATCGTTTGCGTTAACTTTAGCTGTAAAACCAACTGCTTGTGGATCTGAAACAATAAAGTATTCTAATCGTTGAATTACAAATGGACTAAATGGAGGCTCAAAATAAACTCCCACACCGCCATTGCCACCTTGCCAACTGAGTCCTGGACCTTCACTTGTGTTATCACAATATTGTAAATTTACTAAAACACTATTGGTGTCAACAACCACTATTTCCATAGTTTTGCTATTGTTACTTGGGGTGGCGTCACCTGTTAATTGTGTACTTGAAACAAAACTATAAGTTCCATTAGCAGTGGGTGTAAAAGTATTGTTTTGGGTTATGAGTTGTTCATCGCTAGGGTTGTTTACAGTAGCTGTAGTGCTTGAAGTAACTATTACTGTATTAGATGCATCTAATACTTGTGATTGAACATTAAAAGGACTTAAATTTTGATTGCCAGTATTTTTAATTGTGGAAGTCAAGCTAAAAGCTGGGCCATTATTTAATAAAAACTTTGCACCCGTTTCTTGATTATTATTCCATAAAACAGCTGCATCGCTTACTTGGTAGGTTGAATTGCTAGGGTAATAATATTTTACAGCATAATTGTTTACAGGATATTGTCCGGTTGAATGTTGTAAACCTATATTTCCAGAATTGTTTTCAATACCAATACTTAAAAAATTGGTTGTGGTTCCTGATGTTCCTGATTGTAATTTATACTGAAATGTAATGGAGCTATCAACTTGGCTGAAAATTATTTGAAAAGAATTTGCACCATTGATATAGCCATTAGCTGCTGATGCACTCCAAAATGGAACGCTATCGTAACTTACAATGAGGGTATCATTATTTGTATTGGTCCAATAATGAACGGTACCCGTATTTGATGCACCATCAAAATTTAAATCTGCTGCAAAAGGAGCAACAAAATTATTGGGTTGTGCTGTTGTTGGAATGGTGGGAAAAGGAGATGAAATTTGACTATTGTTGAAAGCCACATATCCATTTGAACCAACCCAAAATTGCGAAACACTGTACCAATAAAACTGAAAATTAAATCCAATAGGGTAAGGACCTGAGTTGTTATCATCACTCAAACCTGAAACTTGAATAGTACCAGGTAGGTTAGTAATGTCAATCCAAGTGTAAAGTGGACCACCTGGTTCATTGCTATCTTTCCAAATATATCCATAGGTGTCAGGCCCACCAGAGGCAGCATACAAATTCGAAATACAAACAAAAACCAAGGCTAGGTGAAGTAAATTTCTTTTCATGATAAATTATTTTATTGCCTAAAGTTATAAATAAAACTTAGCAAATTGAAATTATTTGAACATTTTACATTCAAAATTTGTGTAATCAAACCCTAATTTTATGCTCAATAAATATTATATTAATGAAGCAGCAAATAAAATAAATTAGGCAAGTGATATATACCAACTAGATATTTTTGGGCAATAAATGCAAATCAGCTAAAATTAGTAACTATTGTTTTACAAATTTAATTTGTTCAGCACTGGTATTATTTAATAGTTTAAGATAGTAAATACCTGGTGCTAAATTATCTATATTTATTGCATCTTTCAAATTCACATTGTTTTGTTCATCTATCTTGCAACCCTGTAAATTGTATATTGCAAATGAACTATTAATGCTATTTTCTAGGTTTTTAATATTTATAAATTGACTTGCTGGATTAGGGAATACATAAGGTGAGTTTTCCTTTTTTATTGCCACTTTACTACCTACAGTTACATCAATAACTAAATTATCAATACAAAAAAATGCTGGCGTATTCATTCCAAATGCGCCATTGTCTGATGAACTTAAGGTAAATAGCAAACTGTCAAAAACCTGCAAAATACTGCAATCAACCCATTCCCAGGTATTAACAATGTAATCTAAACTATCATTTGAGAATCTATAATCAGCCAAATAAAATTCAACACTATCATTACTTAGAACTCCTCCTACATATGACTTTACAGTGAGCTTAAAATAATCGGGATAATTGCCTTGAGGTAAACCACTATTGGTACCAGTGGTGTCACCAAATTTACGTGCAAATGTATCTCCATCACGCATACTATTGTAGGCATAAGTTCCATTAGTTACATAAAAACCATGGATAACCATAGTTGGAAATGGATTATTGGTGCGAGCAACAGCATTTTGTTGCACCACAGCATAATTAGAAGATCCAGCAAATCCAGATGCAGTCTTTGCTGCATATAAATTGGTGTAACCAGATGTAACCGAATCAACTCTTGAAGAGTAAGCAAATCCACTTGACCAAAATCCACCAAATGATGTATCATAACTGTTATTAAAATACATACCACCACTTACAAAGCCACCCGATAAATCACTACCATCCCAATAAGCACCTTGAGGTGGCATAGGCAATAATAAAGAGTCAAAATCAGACACAATTTGTGCATTGGCTTTTGTAAATCCAATAACACTTAAGAATAGTAAGAGAGTAATTATTTTTTTCATTTTGTTTTATTTAGATAAGTAATTTATTAATTTAAAATCTTGCAAAACAACAACTGAAAGGGGGGCTATAAATTCGAATTGACAATTAGACTCAATCTCAAACTGATATCCTGCTTTCTTCCCGAAGCTGTTCATCTATTTTTGCAATGGCAGGTCTTCTGACTTACTTTATTGGTGTCTTCCCAATTAGTCTTTAAACTAATAAGTGACAATGATTACCAAAAATTGTTTGTTCAAAACAATTAAAGCTTACAGCAGCGGGAACTGTTACTGATTCACACAGTATTCCCTTTTAATTTTGAAATAAATATAATTACCTCAAAAACCAAAGCACCGCAAAGATAAAAAATTTATTCTAATGCTACAATATTGGCTTTTAAGGCGATGAAATGCGTTATTTTTCAAATAAAATTTGCTAATTGAATAAAAACATTATTTTTGCTGCATTATTATTAATTATTAAATTTATTATGAAAACAGGAAAAGTAAAATTCTTTAATGCTACCAAAGGATTTGGATTTATTAAAGACGATGCTACAAATGAAGAAGTATTTGTACATGTAACTGGTTTAGTTGATCAAATTAAACAAGATGACGCTGTAACATTCGACATTACTGAAGGCAAACGTGGTTTAAACGCAGTAAACGTTAAGAAGGCTTAATTATATTGATACCACAATTTTTAGAGCCCTCGCAAATTTGCGAGGGCTTTTTTTTGAATTTTATTTATGTAACAAGAGTAACTAACTTTAATACCAATTATTTAAAGCGGCAATATCAGGTCAATGTCCTTTTATTTGTGTAGTGATTCATTTTCAGCCAAAGTGCAACTATAATGATGAGGAAAAATATATACTTAGCTTTTGTAACTTCATGAAATTATGATTCAAATATTATTATTTCAATTGATTTAATATTAAAAAGAAATTAGAATATTTAGAAGTGACATCTATTAATAAAATTTTTGAAGTTTTAATTCAAATAAAAACAGAACTTTGTAAATATGTTGCAAACAAAATCAATTGTAGTTATTGGAGGAGGAGCCGCAGGGTACTTTGCTGCAATTAACGCAGCCCAAAATTTTCCTGAAGCTAAAGTAATAATCCTTGAAAAAACCAGCAAAACACTACAAAAAGTAAAAGTCAGTGGAGGTGGAAGATGTAATGTAACGCATCAATGTTTTGATATTACGCAACTCAGTAAAAATTATCCAAGAGGTGAAAAAGAATTATTGCAAGCATTTCATCAGTTTAGTGTTAAAGATACTATAAAGTGGTTCAAAAATGAGCATATTGCATTGCATGCTGAAGCTGATAATAGGATGTTTCCTGAAAGCAACAGTGCTCAAACAATTATTAACTGTTTTGAAAAAAAACAATCAGAATTAGGAGTGAAAGTTCATCTTAGTTGCGAGGTGATTGATATGCAAAAAAAAGGACAGATTTTTGAATTGCAATTGAAATCAGGAAACACCATAAGTGCAACTCATGTAATAGTTACATGCGGGGGATTTAATAACAAGGCAGGTTTTCATTTTTTATCAACTTTTAATTTAAATGTCATTAATCCAATTCCTTCGTTATTTACCTTTAATTTGGTTGATAAAAAAATTACAAAACTTATGGGACTGAGCGTCCCAAATGCCGAAGTTTCTATTAATAACACAAATTTTAAAAACCAAGGGCCTTTTTTAATAACTCATTGGGGATTTAGCGGACCTGCTGTGCTTAAACTTTCGGCTTTTGCAGCTAAACAACTAGCGAGTATGAATTACAATTTCGAAATAACAGTAAATTGGAACAGCTATTATAATGCGGAATCCTTAAAGGCTTTTCTAATTCAATTAAAAAACAGTACTTCTAAAATATGGTCAAGTTTATATCATGAATTAAATATTCCTAAAAGATTACATGAATATTTGTTGGAACAAGTAATGATTCAAGAAAACAAAAAGTTAGCCGAAACCAATAACAAAGCTATTGAAGCCTATTGTCAGTATTTTTGTAAACACCTTTTTCATATAAAAGGTAAAACAACATTTAAAGAAGAATTTGTAACCTGTGGAGGAATAGATTTAAAAGAAGTGAATTTTAAAAACATGCAATGTAAAAGCGTTCCACAACTATATTTTGCAGGCGAAGTATTAAATATTGATGGAATTACTGGCGGATTCAATTTTCAGGCTGCTTGGACTACTGCCTATATTGCTGCACAACTCAATACTTAATTACAAATTTATATAAAGCTTTGAAATTTTATATGTTACCAAAGCAATTGTTGTTTATGATAAAATTGAATTAAGATAAATACCATGGAACGCTTTACCGTTCATGTTGCCTTTATACTCAATTGTTTCTATGGTTTCAATACATTAAAACGAGTGCTTTATTAACAAATTAAAATATATAAAAAAATGAGATAAATTGTATTATAAAATAAGCTGTTATACCAATGTGAATTATATATTATACCAATAATTTATAATTCATACAGTGGTAAATGCCGATAGAAAAGAAGTTTAGCACAAATTTAGTGAAGCAAATTTGGGCTATTACTTATTTCGCATCGGTATTATGGGTTAAAAAAAATTAAACATATTTTTTGCCCTGTTTTTATCAATATTTTTGTATGAATATTTACAACACAATTTATTTTATTTAAAATGAGTAATTCCATAATTGACGACATAAAGTTTAATTTAAAGAAAGGTGATTTTGTACTAAGATTAATCATTATCAACACCATAATTTTTGTGGCTTTTGGATTATTAAGTTTGACTGACAATTTATTTAAGCTAAATGGCATCCTTAAATTTTCAAACTATTTTACATTTCCTTCTTCTATTGCCTGGTGGTTTAGAAAACCATGGTCAATTTTTTCATATATGTTTTTGCATCAGGATTTATTTCATTTATTAGGAAATATGATTATGCTTTACTTTGGTGGCCGAATTTTCACTGAGTTTTTAGGAAACAAACGCATTTTTCCATTATATCTGGTAGGTGGAATTTTTGGTGGCTTGTTATATTTGCTGCTGTATAATTTAATTCCCTTGTTTGCTGATGCTGGTATAAACGCAAACCTCATTGGTTCATCAGCTGCTGTTTTGGCAATATTTTTTGCTATTGCAAGTTATTTACCTAACTATGAGGTTGTGTTAATGTTTATTGGACCTGTTCGATTAAAATACATTGCACTCTTTATTTTTTTACTCGATTTATTAAGTATCGACCAAAATAATCCTGGTGGTCATATTGCCCATATTGGCGGAGCTTTGTTGGGAATTGGTTATGCATCTGGACTCAAAAAAGGATACGATTTTACCAGCTCCATAAACAAATTTTTCGATAAAGTACTCTCGCTATTTTCTAGATTAAACCAAAAAAACAAAAGTAATTTAAAGGTGAGCTACAAACAAAGTAACTATAATAGAAACACCACTTATCCTAAGGAAAAAAACAAACAAGAAATTATTGATGCTATTTTAGATAAAATTTCCAAATCAGGTTACGGCAGTTTAACTAAAGAAGAGCAAGAAACTATTTTCAAAATGAGCAAGGATGAGTAATTTGAAACTTACATTTACCAGTGTTGAGAAACAGATTATTATTAAACATTTAGCAAAGGATAAAAAGCTTCAAACATTAATAAAGAGTATACCTTTTCCAGAAGTTAAACTCAACAAAAATTTGTATGCTTCTTTAGTAGAGGCTATCATTAGCCAACAGTTGAGCATAGCAGCAGCTAAAACAATTCATACAAGATTTTTAGCGCTCTTTAATCACACAATGCCAAGTCACCAATCACTTTTGTCATGCGATAATAATTTCTTGAGAACAGCTGGTATATCAAATCAAAAGGCTGGGTACTTAAAGAATATAGCTGCATTTGCCTTACAAAACAGTTTAAATTATAATGATATAAAGCATTTGAATGATGATGAACTTATCAGTTATTTATGTCAAATAAAAGGCGTTGGACGTTGGACAGCTGAAATGATTTTAATGTTTAATCTTCAAAGACTGAATATAATTCCTATCGATGATTTAGGAATTCAAAACAGCATGAAAAAGCTTTATAACATTAATGAAGAAGGTAAAATTTTGAAAGAATTAATGCTCAAAAAGTCTAAAAAATGGGAGCCATATAAAAGTATTGCTTGCATGTATTTATGGCGATGGAAAGATGAAAAAAAAGTATAGCTCGCAGTTGATCCAAAATACATATCGAATAATTTATGTTAAGATTTGGGCGCGCCCCTTTTAAAAAAGGGTCAGGCTTTCACCACTCGCTTTTTTGTCAGCTGCACCAGCAACCTTACAAAAAGAGCTCAAACAATGGCTCAATCCTTCGCGCAAAGCTTCTATAATTTATACTAATTGCATTTATTTTTTAGTCCAAATAATACTTTTACTTATTAAAAATTAGTCATGAGTTTATGGTAAAAAAATAAATGTGCAATGGAAAATGCCAATACAACTTGAAATTATAACAATGTAATTTATAAATTATGTCATTAATTTACAAATCATTCATCGGTATTAGTACAATTAGGTTATGACACAATAGGACTAAACTGAAATTGTTATCGGTATTATGTTTTATGATATCAAAATAATCAATTACTCTTTTCTTAAACTTCTTTTATTCTTGTTCCAATAGTATTCTTCTGAAACCATAACTTGTTCAGTTTCCTTAAACAAGGGATCACCAATTGGTTTTAAAAATTCTGGTGCATTGTTTTTTTGATTTTTTATAGCTGCATCTATAGGATAAGCATTCATTAATGAGGCTGAATAAGGTTTCAGCATCGAAGTAATTTCAGCTAAATTGGTACTTTCTAACCACTTCATTTCATCATTTTGACCAAGTATCACAGGACTTCTATGATGTCCAATTTTTTGCATCAAATCATTAGCAACTGTAGTTATAATAGCAAAAGATTGTGTTATTTCACCACTAGTTTGATCCTTGTGAGTATCGTATATCCCTGCCATACAAAAACTTTCTCTATTTCTTAAATAACACAAAAATGGTTTGCTTAATTTTTCGTTTTTCGGGCCTTCCATAAACGCATTGGCAATAACCAAACAACGTTGCTCTCTTATTGGTTTTCTGAATGCAGGTTTAGCAATAATACCTTTGCCTCCAGTATAGTTCGTATCATCATTTTCATTGCCATCACCTTCAGCTCTTGCATTAAATAAATACATTTTTTTCTTTGCCCAAAATGGGGTCAATCCAAATTGCATATTGACAATTTTATTACACCCATTTTCAAATAAAACTACAGGTGCATAGCTTCCTGGACCAACATTGTAATTCGCAATGTAAGGCTCAGTAATATTGATGGGTAAAGCATGAAACGACTTTTCAAGCTCTTCCCATTTTTGTACAACAACATATCGTCCACACATAATTATCGCATTTTAATTGAATTTTACCGCATTTAATTGCAAAAATAATATAATACTTATTTCCATTAAAAACATTTACTATAACTTGCAGCAATTAAAATTTGATTTATTGAAATCAGTCCAATTATATTTTATTTTTTTAATGTATATCATTAGCTCAAAATCCTCTCATGGACAAAGCGTAATGATTAAAGGCTATATTACCGAAAAAGATAGTGTAACCACTATTCCTTTTGCTTACATAGTAAATAAAAAAAGTGGCGTAGGCACAGTGTCATCCGATAAAGGTTATTTTGATATTAAAGCTAATCTTTCTGACACCATTTTAATCAGTAGTATAGGTTATATTGCTCGAAAAATTGAAACTAAAGAACTATTAGAATTAAAAAGCTACAAGGTAAATCACAAAATTATATTATTTGCCAAAACATATAATTTAAACACGGTTATGATTAGTCCCAAGGAGCTTACACAAAATCAAAAAAGCTTTTATGAAAGATTTATTAATGTGCCTGCACCCCCACTTACAAGTCCAATTAGTGCACTTTATTACGAATATAGCAAAGAAGGGAGAGAAAGAAAAAAGTTAATTGAAATCTATAAAAAGGAATTGTTTTTTGAAAAAGCAGAGCGAAGATTGGCTTATTTTTTTGCAACAAAAAAAATTGATTTGTCAAAGTTTGATGAACGTGCTTTTATCATGTTTTGCAAGCTTTCAGAAGATATGGTAAACTATGCCAATGATTATGATTTGTATTACAAAGTTAGCCGTTGTTTTGATGAATATACTGGAAATGCTGACTATCGATAATTAAATTATATATAATTTAACCTTAAATTAATTAACATTGAAAATATCAATAATAGCTGCAGTAGCAAGTAATAACGCAATAGGACTCAATAACCAATTATTATGGCATTTGCCAGCTGATTTACAGTTTTTTAAAAAAACAACACTAAACAGCACTATAATTATGGGGAGAAAAACTTTTGAAAGTATTGGAAAAGCTTTGCCCAAAAGAAAAAATATTGTCATCAGCAGCAAACTCAATTTTGATGCGCCTGGATGTGTCATAGTATCAAGTTTAAATGAAGCATTTCAACAAGTTAATGAAGAAGAAGTTTTTATTTTAGGAGGAGAATCTATTTACAAGCAATGTTTACCTCTGGCACATAAACTCTATATCACGCATGTTCATCATCAATGCCCAGCTGATACTTATTTCCCAGTTATTGATTCAAAAGTTTGGAAAGAAATTTCAAGAGAAAATCATCTCAAGGACGATAAAAATAAATTCGATTACTCATTTGTAATTTACGAAAAAAATGCTTGAAATGAATAATGTAAAAATTATCGCGATTGATACAGTTCACCCTTTGCTGCTAGAAATACTCTCAGCGAACAATTTTGATATTACCACGGCTTATCAATGGGATAAAAGCAAAATCATAAGTGAGATAATGAATTATAATGGAATTATCATAAGAAGTAGAATTACTATGGATCAACAAATTATAGATGCAGCAGCTCAGCTAAAATTTATTGCACGATTTGGTGCTGGAATGGAGAATATTGATGTGTCCTATGCACAAAGCAAAGGCATTGCTTGTTTGCATGCTGCAGAAGGCAATAAAGACGCAGTGGCTGAACATGCATTAGGGATGTTACTATGTTTATTTAACAAAATAAATACTGCCGATTTGGAAGTAAGGAACTATCAATGGTTACGAGAACCTAATAGAGGCGAGGAATTAGCTGGTAAAACAATTGGAATTATTGGTTATGGTAATATGGGAAGTGCTTTTGCTAAAAGATTACAAGGCTTTAATGTGAAGGTATTAGTTTATGATAAGTACAAAAATAATTATCTAAAAGAATCGGATTGGCTCAAAGAAAGTTCTTTAGAGCAAATATATCAGGAAGCAGATATTATATCATTACATACACCACTTACCCCTGAAACCAATGGCATGGTTAACTCCCATTGGTTGAAATTGTTTCATAAACCTATTTATTTAATTAACACTGCACGAGGAAAAATTCTTAATACAAGTGATGCTTTACAAATGATGAAACAAAATAAGATATTGGGCATGTGTCTTGATGTTTTAGAATATGAGGATACGTCATTTGAACATATCAATGCTTCACATCAAAACGCTACAATTTCTGAATTGTTTAACTCACCAAAAGTGGTGCTAACACCACATATTGCTGGTTGGTCGCAACAATCAAATGTTAAGTTGGCTAAGGTTTTGGCAAATGAAATTTTAAATTGTTACAACATAGCCAATTATTAACTTTTAGGTGGCGTAGTTTCAATTTCCATTTTTTGTGCCAAATGTTTGCAAAACTCTCTAATATCAGCTGCTGAAGAGCTGTCACCAGTGGCTCTTTCAAGCGTGGCCGACATGCTGAGCATGGTTTGATAAATAAAAAGTTTCATCTCTTCTACCATCATATCTTTTGTCCACAAATCTATTTTTAAAGTGTTTTGTTGCTGAGCATCCCAAAAAGCCAAAAGCATGCCCTTTGAATCGTTTTCACCATCCATGCCTGAGTCTGTGGCTTCCCATGTAATATGCTCGGTAAGGTGATTAATATCAGTAACTACATTAATATTTATTGATGAATTTTTCATGTATTTATTTTGGTTTGTATTTTGACAGAGTTAATATTTGTTGTGCATTGTGGTTTTCAAAAAGTTGTTTGAGGCTTAATTTTGGGTATTGTTCGGCATATTTTTTAATAATTTGATAGCCTAACCAAACACCAATTTTTCCTGGCGATTCTCTTGGAAATCCTGCTGTAAAAGGACCTTCATTAATATATTTATAGGTATCTCCTCTTAAAGTAGCAAACAATAATTTTTTTTCAATAAAATGTGACCAAATTTTTGCTTCATTATTTTGACACCATTGCAGTTGATTAGCGCTATAGCCAAACTTAAGGGTATCATTTAATTCAGGCAACATTTGCTCTAGGGTGTATATCACTTTTCCTTTAAAAAGCATCTGATTCAATAACAGTTTATAATCATCATCCTTTTCTAGTTCAGTCGAAATCCAAGCTTGCAGAGCATCAGACACAATATATTCTTTTCTCATTAATTTTTGTTTGTAGGTCGGAATTTCCAGCAAAGTATAGGGTGTATAATTTGGTCCTAAATACATTTCTAATCCAATTCCTAAAGTTGAAGTAGTGGTCACATTGGCATAGTTATAACCCGATACAAAATAAGTTATTTCAGGAATTAGAGATTGAGGAAAAAAATAATGAAAAGCCTTAAAAGCTTCAGTTAACTCCTTATTATAGGAATCTAAGTTTTTGAATTGTGATTGGGTGGTTTCATACATTTCATTAATGTATTGATCGAGTAAAAAACCCTTCAATAATATGGGCATTTGAGGATTTGTTGAGTCACCAATGTTTAGTATTTGTTTTGTAAACAAATTAAAAAAATCGGGATACCGAGTGTAAAAATTTGCCAATTTTATTTTTGTAATGGTATCTTTTTTCAAAGAAAACAAATCATGGTCAAAGCGATTTATTTTCAGTTCAAAAGCTTTTTCCAAAACCGTTTCAGGTACTTTGTGTGTTGTTTTTTGTTCACACGAAAAATAACAAAGCACTGTTAACAATAAAAAATACTTTATATACCGCTTCATTAAAAAATATCCTTAATATTGTACTACATAAAAAACGCGTAAAAGTATGAAAAAGCTTTTCTTTATTACTATTTGTTTTTCAATGATTATTGGAAAATTAAATGCTCAAGATACCCCTGCTGATTCTAAATTTAGGTTTGGATTAAAAATGGCGCCTTCTATTGCCTGGATGCGTTCTGATGATAAAAAAAGGTTAGATAGTGATGGCGTTTCAATGAAATTTGCTTATGGACTTACCACTGAATTTAAATTAACCTCTGTTGCAAGTTTGTGTACAGGTTTAGAAGTCAATTATACAGGAGGCCGGTTAAATTTTGTAAATACTGCCGACTCTGTTTATTATGACCCTTCTGAATTCACTGCACCTGCTGCTGGTACTATTGATTTATTTTATATCTCAAGAAGAACATATAAAATCACCTATGTTGATTTACCAATACTCTTAAAAATGAAAACTCCTGAAGTTGGTGGATTTACCTATTTTGGAATGTTTGGATTCAATCTTTCCATCAGAGGTAAAGTAAAGGCCAATGATATTGGAACTTTGGTAACACAAGAAGACAGTGTATTTAAAGTAACTACAGATTATGAAATACCGGATTTAATTGTCACAAAAGACATGAACTTTTTTAAAGCTGGTTTAAATGTTGGTGCTGGAGCTGAATACAGAATTGCTGGTACTACATCCCTTTTCGCTAGCTTAAATTTTCAAAATGGATTTACTAATGTGTTAAAAAAGGAATCAAGAACCTTACGCTCTATTGCTAAAAATGAAGCTTTTAGTCAAAACGCCAAATCAAATTTCTTTCAAATTAATATTGGAATTTTATTTTAAAAATTACCGAAAAAGTTTGTTTAGTATGAAATGTGTGATCTCATAATATTATGAAAATAGCTTGGGCACAGTTGAATTTTCATATTGGAAATTTTGATGCTAATTCAAGTAAAATTATTGAACAAATTAATCATGCTAAAATTCAAGGGGCTGATTTAATTGTATTTCCAGAACTGTCACTTTGCGGGTATCCGCCACTTGATTTTTTAGAGTCGAATCAATTCATTCAAGAGTGCATGGGCGCTATCGAAAATATTGCAAATAATTGTGATGGAATAGCTGCAATTGTTGGTGCGCCAGCGTTAAACAACTCTGAAACAGGTAAAAAATTATTTAATGCTGCTTATTTTTTAGCAAATAAGAAAGTCGAAAAAGTTATTAAAAAATCATTATTACCAAACTACGATATTTTTGATGAATATCGATACTTTGAGCCAAATAAAAGTTTTGAAATAATTGAGTATAAAGGAAAAAAAATAGCCCTTACCATTTGCGAAGATTTATGGGATGAACAGGATGAAACTTTTACCCCACTGAATCATTCAAAAATGTACACCATAAGTCCAATGAAGGAATTAATGAAATTTAATCCTGATTTAATGGTAAATATTGCAGCTTCTCCTTTCAGTTATATTCAAAATCAAACGCGGTGGAAAGTACTTCAACGAAATGTGCTTAAATACCAATTACCTCTTTTGTATGTAAATCATTGTGGAGCACAAACAGAATTGGTTTTTGATGGTGGTTCATGTGGATTAAATGCCAGAGGCGAACTTATAGCTAAAGCGCCATTTTTTAATGAGAATTTTCAAATTGTTAATTTTGAAGATAATTCACGTGTAATTGAAAACCAAATTGAGCTAATTTCGAAAAACGAGTTAATAATTGATGCCTTGGTTTGTGGTATTGGAGATTATTTTAGCAAACAAAATTTTAAAAAAGCTATTTTAGGCTTAAGCGGTGGCATCGATTCTGCATTAACCTTGGTTTTAGCGGTAAAGGCATTAGGCAAGGATAATGTAATGGCGGTATTATTACCATCAGCTTTCAGTAGCGACCACAGCATCAATGATGCACTAAAATTGGTTGATAATTTGGGTTGCAAACACCAAATTATTCCTATAGAAGATAATTTTCAGTCAATTTTAAAAACCTTGGAGCCTAGTTTTAATGGAACACCATTTAGTTTGGCAGAGGAAAATATTCAAGCCAGATTGAGAGGTGTAATTTTAATGGCTATGAGCAACAAATTTGGGTACATTTTACTTAATACCAGTAACAAAAGTGAAATGGCAGTTGGATACGGTACACTTTATGGTGATATGTGTGGAGGTCTTGCCGTAATTGGCGATGTATATAAAACAGAAGTTTATGAATTATGTAACTTTATTAATTTAAAGGAAGAAATAATTCCTATCAATACCATTGTAAAACCTCCTTCTGCTGAATTACGACCAAACCAAAAAGATTCGGACTCCCTTCCAGAATACGATATACTTGATAAAATCCTTTATCAGTATATAGAAAATAAAAAATCTGTACAAGAAATTTTTCAACTTGGATTTGATATTGAATTAGTAAAAAGAGTGGTTAATATGGTTAACAAAAATGAATATAAACGTAAGCAAGCCGCTCCTGTAATAAGAGTCTCTCCCAAGGCTTTTGGAATGGGTAGACGTATGCCTATAGTAGCAAATTATAACTGTTAAAATAAAATATTATAAAATACATCTATCCCTATTGTTGCTTTTAACCATGGCATCAAAATTAAGTGCACAGCCCCAATTATATCATACCGCCATTGGATTAAATGCAGGTTACAATTATGGAACTACATTGAAGCATTACCTCAGTGCAAAAAACTTGGTAGAAGGCATAGCCAACTTCAACTAAGGTCCAGGATTAACAGTTTTGTATGTGTTTAATAATCTTCATCCTTTTACTGTCGATGAGTTTGATCGGTTTTATGGGCTTGGCGCTCATGCTAAATTTGTGAACGGAAAAAGAGCAAATCCATTTTATGCTGATGCAAAAACCCATATCAGACTGGGGATTGATGCTATTTTAGGTTTATAGTATACTTTTAATGACATTCCTATAAAATTAGGTTTAAACATAAAGCCCGAACTTAATTTTACCTCTTCAAACTTATTTTAGTTTGATAGGGCTCTCACTATTAGATATGTGTTAAAATAACGTCAGTTAAAAATTTTATTTGTTAAATTATAAAATTTTATACATTTGTGGCAAATCAACCTTTAATTTAAAACTAAAACAAATGAAAAAAATTAAGACCGTACTAGCCTCAGCAGCTGTAGCTTTATTTATGGCTTCTTGCTCTTACACTGCACCTGCAATGCTTACTCAAAATTCTGTAGGAACTAAAGTTGGAAAATCTTCTGGAACAGTTTATCTTGGAGTTTTATCTTTTGGTGCTGATTGGGGTTTGCAAACTGCAGCAAAAAATGGTGGAATTAGTAAAATTGCAACTGTTGACATTAAAGTAACTAATGTTCTTTACTTAATCATGACTTACGAAACAACCGTAACAGGAGAGTAATTTTATTTAACCTAAAAAAATGAGCATCTTTTTTTATAATTGATGCTCTTTTTTTTTATCCAATTTTTAAGTTAAATTTTCTCCAATATTTATTTTTGAGCCCAATAAAATTGGGTTTGAATTAAAAATTTTAAGTCAAAAATTATATTATAACTTAATTTATCCCATAATGAGGTTTTTTTCATGCATAATAGTTTGTTGTACAATGCTGTGTTCGTGTACTTCCAACAACAATATTAAATTTGGTTATTTTGAGAGTCTAAAGCCAGATCCCAATGAAAAACAGCTATCAATTACTAAAATTCATTTAGATTTTTATGAAAAATATCTATTTGTTGATAGTTCCGAAATTTTATTAAATAGAGTAATTTCAAACAGAAATAATTTCATTTATATTTCATTAAGCACCAAAAACACACCTAAAAATTTTGAAAAACAAATGAAATCAAGAAAGGGATTCGTGTTTTTTTCGGACAAAACCTTTGAGGCGAACAATAAGAATTTCAATTCTTATTTTATTAAAAATAATGAACAATATTTTAATCGCATTCTTTATGTGGAGCCTAATGTAAACGATTTAATTGTTTTTGATTTTGTTTCAAAAGATTCTGTTTTGGTAGCAGAATTTTACAATAATCACCAAAAATTCACACAAAAAATTAATTGTGAGTAATGATGAAAAAATCCTTATTAGTTTTAAGTGTGTTATTTTTATGTGTAGCTTGCGTGAGTAAGCCTAAGAGTAGTTTTAGTAAACATAATTCTACCCCTTCCCCAAGAGAAGTGATTTACGTTAATGCTGATACGACCGTTTATTTTATTGATCCAATTAAATTTGAATCAAAGGAAAAAAATACTATGGCCGTTGATTATACTTATCTATTTTCTAAAAAAAACCCAAACAATCAAGTTAAGGTTTGCTTTACCATAAATTCAAAAGTGGTGTATGAAAAAGTAAATAGTATCTCCATAAAATATGACCAAGGAACTTATGAATCACAAAAATTGGAGTTAATGTTCCAGGAAATGAAAAAAAAGGATAAATTTGTATTTAGATATAACTTTTTTGTAGATAAAGAAAAAATGATTCAAATTTCAAAGAGCAAAACTTTGAGTTTTATTATAAATAATAAGGAAGAGTTTTATCCTAATACAAAAACTTGGTCATCCCAATCTACCACCATCAATTATTCACTACAAAATTTATAACATGAGGTATTTTATAACAGGAGTATTAAGCCTTTTTTTAAATTTAATGCTTAATGCTCAAGAAGCAAAGCAAAACAAAGGAAGTTTCCCTATTAATAGTGCTAAAGCGAATCAGGAATTTTTTACCAATATCAATGATGAGGTTTTTCAATTAAAGTATGTAAGTGTTGATAAAGCAAAAAATACGTATTACTTTACAGGAAATATTCCTTTATATTATAAAGATAGAAGTGGGGTTGGTAATACGGGCTTTACGATTGGGAGTGATCATGCAATTTCAGGGAGTGCTGAAAAAACTGAATCGGGTGGGAGTTTTGCTTTTAAACTTTCATTAAAAATAAGCGATAATAAAGCCGCGTTTGTATTTTCTGATTATGTACATAGTGGTACCGGTATAATTGGAAATGGTGGGCCTTATGAAGGATACCCAGTTTGCGGAAGTGATAAAATTGGTGGAATTCCTAATTGGGATTCATTTAAAAAACAAGCTGATACTGAATCAGAGAATATTGTAAATAAGTTGAAAAAATTATTGGAGTAGTCTAATTTTTTTTCTGAAAACTTAGGCGTAAACGCTCAACTGGACGGTTATGTAGCAAGTGTTCTTCTACAATTTCATTTACATCTTCTAAAGTAACTTTGCCATAATATACCCCCTCTGGATATACTATTACATTTGGTCCAAACTCACAAATATCAAAGCAACCTGCTTTTTGTGCACGCATTTTAACATGTAGTTTTTTTTCTTTTATAGCTTCTTTAAAAGCTGCAGTTAAGGCCAAACCATGCGTTTCACCACAACAAACGCGTTGCCCTTCTGCACGCTGATTGGTGCAAATAAATATATGTTTTTCGTATCTAGGTTCAAATTTTTCCATAGTTATTTCTTTGCTTGTTTTATTAAATCCCAAAATTCAACAGCCCTTCTAAAGTGAGGGATAACAATACTTCCTCCAACAAGATTAGCTATTGAAAAAACCTCAAAAATTTCTTCTTCTGTAACCCCCTGTTCATAGCATTTTTCTACATGATACTTTATGCAATCATCACAACGTAATACCATACTAGCTACCAATCCAAGCATTTCTTTGGTTTTTACAGGCAATGCACCTTCAGTATAAGCGTTTGTATCTAGATTAAAAAATCGGTTAATGACTTTATTGTTTTGCCCCAAAATGCGGTCATTCATTTTACTTCGGTAGGCATTAAATTCTTCAGGAGTTTGCGACATAGTTGTTATTATTAAATTAACGCAATTCTTTTTCAGCTTTTTTTACCACATACATACTTACAAAAATACTCAGTTCATACAGTAAGTAAAGAGGAAATGCAACAAGTAGTTGAGATGTAACATCAGGAGATGGAGTAATAACCGCTGCTACAATTAAAATGATGACCATGGCATGTTTGCGGTAGGTTCTCATAAATTGTGGGGTCATTAATCCAATTTGAGTTAAAAAATAAATTACAATAGGTAATTCAAATACAATACCTGAAGCAAAAGTAATGGTGGTTACAGTTGATACAAAAGAATCCATGGCAATCATATTTTTTACATCTGCACTAACTTGATAGCTACCCAAAAAATTTATTGAAAGAGGCACAATAACATAATAACCAAATAAAACACCAGCGAAAAAAAGAATAGAACTAAAAAATACCACACCTCTTGAATATTTTCGTTCCTTTTCGTGCAAGGCGGGTTTAATAAATCGCCATATTTCCCATAATACATAAGGTGCTGCTAATATAAATCCTGCAACAAATGAAACCCAAATATGCATTGTAAATTGCCCCGAAAGTTCAGTATTAATTAGCTCAAAGGGCAATTCTTTGATACATAAAGCATCGCCCATATCCAAATAATCACTTAAAAAGCAAAGCATACGATAAGTCCAAAAATCAGGATGTTTTGGGGCAAATAAAAAATGGTCAAAAACAATTTCTCTATAAAAAAATAAAAAAATTGCGAGCACTAAAACAGCAATTACAGCCCGCATCAAATGCCATCGTAATGCTTCTAGATGCTCTAGAAACGACATTTCAGAATTTTCATTATTGTTGTTGAATAGCGCCAATGTTACTATTTCATAATTTAAACAAAAACCTTTCTTATATCTAAACTTGAACTGTGACCAACATGCTGGTAATTTTCATGTAACCATGCATCAGCACAACTTCTTCCTCGCTCCCTCAAAGTGTTTAAAAATTTCCAAGATGCATTGAATTTACTGGCCAAACTAAAATCATCCAATACTTGATCGGCACTTATGCCATGAAAATAAATTTTACGCAAACGACCTCTTAAATCATAGCCTAATTTTAAAATTTTTTCTTTAAAATATACCATTCTCATTTCTGCCATCAAGCTACTATTAAAACTAATATCGTTAATCCTATCCTGAATTTCGGCTACAGTTTTAGGGACATCATCAATTACAACAGGGTTAACTTTCAATAACAAAATGTCATTGCTGTCAGTATGATCTATTAATGGGTATATAGATGGATTTCCCATATATCCACCATCCCAATAAAATTCGCCATTGATTTCAACTGCTTTAAATAATAAGGGTAAACAAGCACTTGCCATTAGCGCGTCAACTGTGATTTCTTTTCCTTTAAATATTTTAGGTTTGCAGGTTTTCACATTGGTGGCACATGCAAAAACCTTTACATGACTATGATGCAATGCTTCAAAATCAATCAAATCTTCAACAATATTTCTTAGAGGATTAATATCTAAAGGATTAAATTGGTAAGGAGAAAGCGTTTGAGTCATTAAACTAAAAAACTGAAATCCAGCCGAAAAATTCATTTCACCTGGATAAAGAGCGCTGTCTAACCAACTTGGTTGTAAAGGTGAGTATTTAGCCGAATCAGCCACTTTTTTCCAAAATTGCTCTAAAAGATCTATGGCCCCTTTATTCCCATTTTGATGCAAACCAAAGGCAGTTACTGCAGCGTTCATTGCTCCTGCACTCGTTCCACAAATACCTCTAATGTCAAAAACATCTTCTTCTAGCAATCGCTCAATAATTCCCCAGGTAAAGGCTCCATGTGAGCCACCGCCTTGCAAGGCGAGAGATATCTTCTTTTTTTCTTTCTTCATTTTTTTAAAATAAGTTTATTGAGCCACCCAACCGCCCTCAATTGGCATACTTGCCCCATTTATTAATGCAGCCTCATCTGAAGCTAAATATAACGCTAATGCACCAATAGCTTCTACACTAACAAATTCTTTGACTGGTTGTTTTACCAACATAATATCACTAATTACCTTACTTTCGGGAATTCCATGTGCTTTTGCTTGATCTGAAATTTGTTTTTCAACTAAAGGCGTTTTAACATAACCAGGGCAAATGGCATTGGCAGTAATTCCAAATGGGGCACCCTCTAATGCTAATACCTTAGTGAATCCAACAATCCCATGCTTGGCAGCAACGTATGCCGACTTAAACTCAGAAGCTACTAATCCATGTGCCGAGGCAATGTTGATAATTCTTCCTCTACCAACTGCTTTCATACTATTCCAAATACAACGTGTGGTATAAAATGCAGCATTTAAATTAATATTTATGATGGCGTTCCACTTTTCAATGGGAAAATTTTCTACAGGTGATACGTGCTGTATGCCTGCATTATTAACCAAAACATCAATGGTAGTAAAGTTTGAAATTGCTTTTTTGCACATTTCTTCCACGGCTACAGCATTACTAATATCGGCATGAATAAATAAAGTTTTTATGTTAAATTCAGATGAAATACTTTCTGCAATTTCATTCCCGTTGTTTTCTAATCCATTTAAAACTAAGTTATATCCTGCTGCAGCAAAACATTTTGCAATACCCAATCCAATTCCACTTGTCCCACCTGTGATTAATGCTGTTTTTTTGTTCATTATCTTTTTTTAAAGGAATGCAATATTACGTAATTAATTGGGTTGAAAATCATAATTTATGAATCTATTATTTAGACTTCTAAATAAATTATCAAGCATAGTAGTTGAATTTTATGAAAAATGTAGCATATTTGATAAAATACTCATCAATGCTGACTCAATATAAATTAATAAGTACATCAAGTGCTCGTTTCCAAATGGTTCCTATTAAAAAGGAACATGCAGATTTAGTATTAAACCTCTTTAATACTAAAGGGTGGCTTGAGTTTATTGGCGATAGAAATATACATAGCTTGAAAGATGCAGAGGTTTTTATTCAGAATGCCGAAAATAATCCAAATGCATGCTTATGGATTATTTCTTTGAATGACAACCTAGCCAAACATATTGGTCTAGTAACCTTAATAAAAAGAGATTACCTAAATTATCCTGATATTGGTTATGCCTTAATGCCTAATTTTATGGGTAAAGGGATTGCGTTTGAGGCTGTAAAATCTATTCTCAATGCAATTATAGAAACCAATGAATTCAACCAATTATTTGCCATAACATTGCCTCAAAATTTTTCTTCATTAAAGTTGCTTGATAGGCTACAATTTAAATTTGAAAAAGAAATTATAGACAAAAACGAATTGCTACACTTATACAAGCTTGATATTGCAATAATTAAATAAGGGCATAGCTAAATTAAGAAAAATCAATTTGTATAAAAATTTTTTTTATTCGTCAATAAAATTTAATAGTTTGGCTACAAATTTTAAAACTAAACACTATGGAATTAATTACAAAAGAACCTAAATCATTAAAGTTCAATGGTAGTGGTGGTGCCTTATTCGGTATACTAATTGTTAACTTTTTACTCACAGTTATTACATTAGGGATTTATTATCCTTGGGCAAAAGCAAAAAGATTAAAATATTTATATGCTGAAACGGAATTGGACAATAGCCGCTTTACTTTTCATGGAACGGGAAATGAAATGTTTAAAGGCTTTATAAAAGCTATTGGATTAATAATTGCCGTGTATGCAGTGTTCTTTTTATGTATGTTTTCGGGAATAATGGCATTAAGAATAATTGGATTCTTATTTTTTATATGTGTCTTCTTTTTACTAGGACCACTTGCCATCCATGGCTCTTTGAAATATAGAATGTCGCGTACTTCATGGAGAAGTATACATTTTGGATATAGAGGAATTAGAAAGGAATTAATCATCATGTATCTTAAAGGTTTATTTTTAACCATCATTACCTTATACATTTATTTAGCTTGGTTTGTTTGTGATTTAAGAAGATATATAATTGGGAATATTCGTTTTGGAAGTATTAGCTTTAGATATGAAGGCAAAGGAGGTGATATGCTTGTAATGAATTTAAAAGGATTCTTTTTAAGTTTACTAACACTTGGAATTTACAGCTTTTGGTGGTTCCGCGATATGATGAAATTTTATATTGATAACATTAAAATCATTAAAAACGAACAAGCCTACAATATTCAATTTAAAGGAACTCCAGGCGATATTTTTATTTTGTTTTTATTAAATTACTTACTTATTATTTTTACTCTGGGAATAGCTTTTCCATGGGTTATGGTAAGAAATATAAAGTTTATTTACGAAAACTCAATGATTGATGGAGAATTTGATACAAGTAATATTCAACAAACTGAGGAAGATTACAAAGATGCCACAGGCGATGATATGCTTGATATGTTAGACTTAAACATTATTTAATTTTTGATGAAATTTGATGCGGCCTATTTTGACGGCAATTCTTCTCACATTTATCAGGTAACTGCCGAAATTAATCATGGCTCTATACTTTTGTATCATGATACAGAATTGGTTATTTGGGATGTTAACAAAATAATTTTTGAAGAATCATATTTCAATAAACACAATACAGTTTTAAAATATGGCGAAAAATTTCCTTATGCCTCATTGGAATTAACCAATGAGGCATTTCAGGGATGCTTATTAAAGTTAAATCCTCAATTAAAAATTAAAAATACAGATATTAAATTTTTTCAAAGCCTAAGCAATAAAAGTATTGTAGGTATTGCTGCAGCGTGTGTTGCATTTATTTTGCTTTCTTACTTTGTGCTTATCCCTGCGCTTGCAGAGCTCATTGCTACTCAGGTTCCACCTTCTTACGAATCAGAACTAGGTGAGAATATTTATTATCAAATTAGCGAAGAATTCGAAATTGATGAGGAGAAAACACAAGCAGCCAACGATTTCTTTAATGAATTAAACATTAAGAGTAATTATCCGATTCAAATTACAGTTGTAAATTCTCCTATAAAAAATGCTTTTGCTTTGCCTGGCGGCCATATAGTGGTGTATGATGAAATTTTACAATCCATGAATTCCGAAGAAGAGTTTGCAGCCTTGCTATGTCATGAATATTCGCATGTAAACTTAAAGCATACTACCCGATCACTTTTTAGAAGTTTAGGAACTTATATGGTAATTTCATTGGTACTGTCCGACATCAATGGCATCATGGGCGTTGTTATTGAAAATGCACATAATGTAAAATCCTTAAGTTATACCAGATCATTAGAGGAAGAAGCGGATTACAATGGTTTAAAACTAATGTTGGATGCAGGTATTAATCCACAAGGAATGGTGAATTTATTTAAACATTTGAAAGAACCGAATGAAGGTTCTCTTGAGATTCCAGAATTTTTAAGCACGCATCCTTTGCTAGATGAACGTATAAAAAATATTGAAAAAAAGTACAAAAGCAAAGCAATTCGATTTCAAAAAAATGAAAAACTGGCAGAAATTTGGAAAAGACTTTAACTCATAACTTCCAGTTAGCTCCAGTCTTTTTTTCTCTTTGGTGTGGCGAAATTTGTTGATGTAACTTTATGGCTTTCATTGAAAAATATATAGAAACACCAACTGAAACAAAGGCGCCAACCGCAATTTGAGGAAAATTATTTTGCATCAATAAAAAGTCATAAAATCCATGCATTACAATGGCTAAAAGAAGTCCTTTAAACAGGTATGAATTTCTTTTTAATCTTTCAAATTTTGCCAAACCAGTATAATAACCCATAGCTATAGCAAAGGTGGCGTGTGCTGGAACTGCTGTAAATGCTCGCATCAATGCAACCTCATAGGCGTTTGATGATTGATATACATACATCACATTTTCTAATGTGGCAAAACCCATTCCAATCATCACCGAATAAGTTATGCCATCATAGGGTTCATCAAATTCGGGTCGTGTAAATAAATTCCAACGCAAAAACATAAATTTACTAAACTCTTCTGCTACACCAACAACAAAAAATGCATAAGCAAAGGTGGCAAATAGAGAATCACTAATGTCAACTTGAAAGATACTCTTTAATACTAAATTCAATAATATAGCAGGTGCAATACTTGCACAGCCCAATAAAAAAGCTCGTATCAACAACCTTCTTGGTTCAGGGTCTAGTTTATCTTTCCAGTAAATAAAAATAGCGATAGCGATTCCTGGACCAATTGTTAACCCTAATAAATTTCTATCCATTTCAAATATTAATAATTCACTAAAATAATGCTATTAACTATTAAAATAAAAATTTATTGAGCTATAATGTATATTTGCTTCATCCTTAATTTGATGCCTAAACAAAACTCTAAACTCCATGAATAAAATCTTTACAAATATATGGGGCTTATCAAATGATGAGGTTATTGAATCTAGACAGAAATTTGGTGAAAATATTATTAGTAAGAAGTCTGAAAATAATATTTTTAAAATCGTTAAAAGTATAGGTGCTGAGCCAATGGTAATACTGTTGCTTTTGGCATCAATTATTTATTTTATAAGTGGTAAAATTAATGATGGTATTTTTTTAGCACTTGCTATATTATTAGTTGCTGCTATTTCCATATACCAAGATAAACGAAGTAAAAATGCACTTGAATTACTTAAAAATTATACTCAATCTACGTGTAAGGTAATAAGAAATGGATTGAAAACAGAAATTTTAAGTAGCGAAATAGTAATAAATGATTGTTTGTTAGTAGAAGAAGGTGACACTATTGCAGCTGATGGAATTATCATTGAAGCGCATGATTTTTCAGCAAATGAATCAATATTAACTGGTGAATCACTTTCTGTTTTTAAGAGTTTAAATCAATCTGCTTTTCAAGGGACTAATGTTGTAAGTGGTTCTGCCATTTTGCGAGTCACAGCCATTGCATCACAAACCCAAATGGGTAAAGTAGGCTTGAGCTTGCTTAATATAGATGACGAAAAAACTCCACTTGAAAGGCAAATAAACAATTTTGTCAAAAAGATGGTGTTTTTAGGTGCTGTTGTTTTCATCATAGTTTTGGGAATAAATTTCTATCATTCACATCATTTTACTAACAGTTTACTAAAGGCACTTACTTTGGCCATGAGTATTTTACCCGAAGAAATTCCAGTAGCTTTTACCTCATTTATGGCCCTTGGTGCTTGGAGGTTAATGAAAATGGGAATTATTGTGAAACAAATGAAAACCGTTGAAACATTGGGTAGTGCATCGGTAATTTGTGTAGATAAAACGGGCACTATTACGCAAAATAAAATGGAACTAGCTAAAATTTATTTGCATAAAAGTAACACTATTTTCGATTTAAATGAAAATACAAGTTTTCAATTGGAAGAAATATTATCTATGTCAATGTGGAGTAGCGAACCCAATCCATTTGATCCAATGGAAATTGCTATCCATCAAGCATATTCAAAATTTGTAGCCTACGATGAAAGAAAAAATGCTGAGTTTATTCATGAATACCCTTTAGGCGGAAAACCGCCCATGATGACACATGTTTTTAAAAAGCCAGATAACCAAATATTAGTTGCTTGCAAAGGCGCGCCAGAGGCCATTTTAAACGTTTGCGATTTATCTGAAAAGGAAATTGCTCAAATTCATTTAGCCTTGAATGTACTTGCCAGTGAAGGATTTAGAATATTGGGGGTGGGGCATGCTGATTTCAATGAATCAATTTTTCCAAAAAGTCAACATGAATTCAAATTTAGATTTATTGGACTCATCTCCTTTTATGACCCTCCAAAACAAAATATTAAGGAGGTTTTGCAAGGTTTTTACAATGCTGGAATTGATGTAAAAATTATTACTGGCGACAATACTATCACCACTACAGCTATAGCTAAAAAAATTGACTTTAAAGGCGTTGAACATAGTATTTCGGGAGAGCAAATTATAGCAATGGCTGAACCCGAATTGCAGTCTATTGTTCTTAAAAACAATTTGTTTACGCGTATGTTTCCTGAGGCTAAATTACGTGTAATTAATGCACTAAAATCAACAAATCAAATTGTAGCTATGACGGGCGATGGAGTCAATGATGGACCTGCATTAAAAGCAGCACATATAGGCATTGCCATGGGTAAAAAAGGAACTTCAATTGCAAAGGATGCAGCCTCTTTAATTTTAATAGATGATGATTTATCAAAAATGATAGATGCTATTGCCACGGGACGCAAAATATATACGAATTTAAAAAAAGCCATTCAATACATTATTTCAATACATATTCCAATAATTCTTACAGTTTTTTTTCCGCTTATTTTAGGCTGGATTTATCCTAATATTTTTTCCCCAATTCATATCATTTTTTTAGAATTAATTATGGGGCCAACTTGCTCAATCATATACGAAAATGAACCCATAGAATTAAATGCCATGCATTTGCCACCAAGAAAGCCTTCTGCTACCTTTTTTAATATAAAAGAGCTTGGTATAAGTATCCTTCAAGGATTAATGATTACAGCAGGTACCTTATTTACCTACCAATGGGGAATTCACAATAATGCCAGCGAAATTCATATTAGAACCATGGTATTTATTGTATTAATTGCTTCAAATATATTTTTAACTCTCGAAAATAGGTCCTTTTACTATTCGGTATATAAAACAATGCATTACAAGAACAAATTGGTGATTGTAATCATTGCCATAACTATAATATTAAGCGCCATGTTAATTTATATAAAGCCACTAAGTAATTTTTTTGAATTCGACCAGCTAGCATTAATTGAATTGGTAAAATGTACAATTATAGCATTTGTGTCAGTTTTTTGGTTTGAATTCTTAAAATGGGTGTATCGCAAACAAAATCCTGAAGTGTTTTTAATGCCCACAAATTAATTTCTATACTAAGTATCAAATTATTTATGTGTATATAATTGATTGTCAATAATTTTAGTAGAAGGAATATTTTTTCAAAATGATGGAGGTTTCTGTTAAAAAAAATGTACTTTTGCGCCCGAAAATAAATAACTCTGTATTTAAAACAGAATAAAATCATATTAAATGACTAAACAAGTAGGTAAAATCACACAAATCATTGGTCCGGTAATTGACGTTAGTTTTAATGCTGAAAACAGCAAATTACCGCAAATATTAGACGCTTTGGAAATCACCAAAGAAAATGGTCAAAAAGTAATTTTAGAGTGTCAACAGCATATTGGACAAGACACTGTGCGTACCATTGCTATGGATAGTAGTGATGGTTTGAGTCGTGGAATGGACGTTGTGGCACTTGGTTCGCCAATAACAATGCCTACGGGCGATAAAGTGAAAGGTCGTTTATTTAATGTGGTTGGTGAAGCAATAGATGGAATCGATACTATTTCCAATGCAGGTGGTTACGCCATTCATCGTCAAGCGCCAAAGTTTGAGGATCTATCAACAGCAACTGAAGTACTTTATACCGGAATCAAAGTAATCGATTTATTAGAGCCTTACGCAAAAGGTGGTAAAATTGGATTATTTGGTGGTGCAGGTGTGGGTAAAACAGTGTTAATTATGGAGTTAGTAAACAATATCGCTAAGGCATATTCTGGTTTATCTGTATTTGCTGGTGTTGGTGAACGTACGCGTGAAGGAAATGATTTATTACGCGAGTTCATCGAGTCTGATGTAATTAAGTATGGTGAGGAGTTCAAACATAGTATGGAAAAAGGCGGTTGGGACTTATCAAAAGTTGATAAAAATGCATTAAAAGAATCAAAAGCTGCCCTTGTGTTTGGTCAAATGAACGAGCCTCCGGGAGCACGTGCTCGTGTGGCATTATCTGGATTAACCATGGCAGAGTATTTTAGAGATGGTGATGATCAAGGAGGTGGACGTGATATCCTATTCTTTATCGATAACATCTTCCGTTTTACACAAGCTGGTGCTGAAGTATCTGCATTATTAGGTCGTATGCCTTCTGCAGTAGGTTATCAACCAACATTATCTACAGAAATGGGTGCTATGCAAGAGCGTATTACTTCAACTAAGCGTGGTTCAATTACTTCTGTTCAAGCTGTATATGTGCCTGCAGATGACTTAACCGATCCAGCGCCTGCTACTACATTCGCGCATTTGGATGCTACTACCGTATTAAGTCGTAAAATTGCTGAGTTAGGTATTTATCCTGCGGTAGATCCTTTAGATTCTACTTCACGTATCTTAACTCCTGCTGTTTTAGGAGATGCACATTACAACACTGCTCAAAGAGTAAAAGAAATTTTACAACGCTATAAAGAATTACAAGATATCATCGCCATCTTAGGTCTTGATGAACTTTCTGAAGAAGATAAATTAGTAGTACATCGTGCAAGACGTGTACAACGTTTCCTATCTCAACCTTTCCACGTAGCTGAACAATTTACCGGTCTAAAAGGAGTATTGGTACCAATCGAAGAAACTATCAAAGGTTTCAACATGATTATGGATGGTGAAGTGGATGAATATCCAGAAGCAGCATTCAACTTGGTAGGTACTATCGAAGAAGCTATTGAAAAAGGTAAGAAATTAATGGCTGAGGCTAAGTAATAGTTGCTTAAATAATAATACAAAACAGCATGTTTTTAGAAATTATAAGTCCTGATAAAAAGTTGTTTGAAGGCGAAATTAAATCGGTTTCATTACCTGGTAGCGATGGTTCTTTGGGTATATTAAATAACCATGCCCCAATGATCAGTGCTTTAAAGGCCGGCAAAGTTAAAATAATTGACAATGCAGGTACCCAATCCTTTGCCATCAAAGGCGGAGTTGTAGAAGTATTAAAAAATAAAGTAATCGTATTGGCCGAATAACAAACCAATATTATAAATTATAAACGCCTCATCATACTAATGTTGGGGCGTTTTTTATGATAACCTATCCTATAAATTTAAATAATACAAAAATGAATGGTTTGCAAAAAAATAAATATAGCTGATTAATGATTCAACAAAGGCCTCAAAGCTATTGATTTATGCAAAATTTAATGATTTTGTATTTTTATTTCGGAATTTAGTTTTATATCAATATTTTTTAAAACTTTGTGTCCTAAATAAATTCATTAAATCATGAAAATCCTTCATCTAATTATTTTCCTATGTGGATTGATGTTGCTTGATACAACAAATACTTTTGCGCAAAAAAGAACACCATGGACCGACACCCTTGACTATGCAGCTGCGCGGGGAAAAAAGACAATATTATGTGGCGATGAAAGTTTTTACACCGATGCCGATCAACCCCCATTTGTTAAAGAAAATGGAAAAAAGTGGACCTTTAAAGAATTGTTGCAACAAAAGCTAGATGCCGAACCAGCTATTGAAGGAAACGCTACCATTACTGCCGAAGTTTTAGTAAATTGCAAAGGAGTTGCAGGCAGTTTGAAGCTTTTGAAATATGGAGATAAAGAAAATCCTGCTGAATTGGCATTAGTGAAGGCCATCAACCACGCTATAAGCCAGCTTCCTGATTTTTTACCTGGTAAAAATGAAGGAAGAGTGGTTAATTACAAAGCCGATAAATTAAAATTTAAAACTGCAGGCGGTAAAATAACAATGAACTAATTCTATATTTAGCTTAAAACTAGCACTCCACCAATTATGCAATACGACCCAATTAAACGAACTTTAGGAAACTTTTTTAATCAATCACCATTCTTACGAAAACTATTTTATCGCCTACTCGACCTCCTTCTTTTGCGTGCTTGGCATATTCATTTGGAATTAAGAAAATGGATTATGAAAGCTCCTTCAAATCCTAAAATATTAGATGCTGGCATGGGCTTTGGGCAGTACACTTATTTTATGGCAAAAAACATTAAAAATGCCGAAATACTTGCTGTAGATGTAAAGGAAGAACAAATAGCCGACTGCCGAAATTTCTTTAGGCAAATTAATTATAATAACGTTAATTTTCAAATTGCTGACTTAACCAAATTTACCACTGCACCTCAGTATGATTTGGTATTGTGTGTTGATGTTATGGAACATATTCTAGAAGATATTACAGTTTTTAAGAACTATGTTGCATCAATGAAAAATGGTGGCATGCTGCTGATTTCAACCCCTTCTGATCAAGGCGGAAGCGATGTACACGATGATGGCGAAAGTTCATTTATTGAAGAACATGTGCGTGATGGTTATAACATCAAAGAAATTGAAAACAAATTAAAAGAAGCTGGTTTCTCAAAGGTGGAAGCACGCTATTCATACGGAAGTCCCGGTAAAATTGCATGGCGTTTAAGCATGAAATATCCAATTTTAATGCTAGGTGTTTCAAAACTGTTTTTTGTGGTATTACCCTTTTATTTTCTCCTTACTTATCCATTTGCATTTATATTAAATTACTTCGATACACACTCCAATCATTCTACTGGTACAGGTTTGATTGTAAAAGCATGGAAATAAATAATTTTAGCAACTATATCACTTGAGATTTTTTGCACTTTATATTGCTGGCAGATATATTAAAGCCAAAAAATCGCAAAATGCTATCAATATTATGTCGGCAATTGCTACTGCTGGAGTATTTGTTGGGGCTGCTGCATTAGTAATTGTTTTATCTGTGTTTAATGGCTTCGAATCGCTGGTAACAAATTTGTATAATTCATTTGATGCCGATTATGTAATCACACCAAAATCTGGTAAAACTTTTATTCCCGACAGCATTCAACTTAATAAAATTGCTCAATGGCAAGAAATAAATTTACTGAGTGAAGTTCTCGAGGAAAATGTGCTATTAAAAAATGGCGACAAGCAGTATTTTGCCACTATCAAAGGAGTTTCACCACAAGTTGCAAATGTAGAAAATTTACAAAACTTAATTGTTGATGGAAGATTACAACTTGAAGCCGCAGGAATACCCTATGCCTGTTTGGGCCAAGGTGTGGCTATAGGATTAAGCCTTTCATCAAGTAATAGTTTATTCCCTTTAACTGTGTATGTTCCAAATCGATTGACTAAACCCGATTTGTCAAACACAGCCAATGCGTTTAAAATTTTAAACATTAACGTAAGTTCAGTATTTAGCGTGCAGCAAGATGTGGATTCAAAATTATTTTTAGCCCCAATTAGTTTTACTCGTGATTTACTCAGTTATACAAAGGAAGCTAGCGCTATAGAAGTCTATCTTCATGAAAACAACAAAGCAAATAACATTCAAGAAGAATTGCAGGCAGAATTCGGACCGAATTTTATAGTGAAAAATAAAGTAGAGCAGCATGAATTATTATTCAAAATAATGAAGTCCGAAAAGTGGGCTGTATTTTTCATTTTGGTGTTTATACTTATTGTAGCATCTTTTAATGTAATAGGCTCTTTAACTATGCTTATTATTGATAAGAAAAAAGATATAGCAATTCTAAAAAGTATGGGCGCCACCATGCAATCTATCAAAAATATATTTTTACTTCAAGGCTTACTTATTTCAGGTTATGGGGCTGTTGCTGGAATAATTACAGGATTAATTGTGTGTTTTATTCAACTAAAGTATGGTATAATTGGACTTGGTGGAAATGGAACCTTTTTAATTGATGCTTATCCTGTAAAAATTGTGCCTTTAGATATTATTTATGTATTAATGGTGGTACTTTTAATTGGTTTTTTTGCTTCAATAATTGCGTCTAAAAATATTTCTAAAATTGAAGAGGAAGGACTGGCAGCAACCATTAAGCAAGATTAAATTTACCGAGCTGTAACTTTTTTTGCACAGTCGCGTCATAGTTTAAATAATTTTATTTTGATATGGAGTTAATAATTAAAAACCTCTCGAAAACTTATGCAAATGGCACCAAAGCCTTAAATAATATTAATCTCGAAATTCCAACAGGTTTGTTTGGTTTACTAGGTCCTAATGGAGCTGGAAAATCATCATTAATGCGCACTATTGCCACTTTACAAGATGCAGATGAAGGCAGTTTGTTTTTGGATGATCTTGATGTGATGAAAAATAAGGACGAAATGCGCAAATATTTAGGTTATTTACCTCAAGAATTTGGTGTTTATCCAAGCATCTCAGCTGAAGATTTACTTGAACATTTATGCGTATTAAAGGGAGTTGTAAATTCAAAAGAGAGAAAAGAGTTGGTTAAAGTGTTACTTAACCAAACCAATTTGTATGAGGTACGTAAAAAAAACGTGGGTGGCTACAGTGGTGGTATGAAGCAACGTTTTGGTATTGCACAAGCGCTTATTGGCAGTCCTAAAGTTATTATTGTTGATGAACCTACTGCAGGTTTAGATCCCGCTGAACGTAACCGTTTCTTGAATTTATTAAGTGAAATTTCAGAACAAGTAATCATAATTTTTTCAACTCATATTGTTGATGATGTTAAAGAGTTATGTAATAATATGGCAGTAATTAATAAAGGCGAAGTAGTTGCAAAAGGAAATCCTCAAGATTTAATTAACGAACTTAAAGGCAAAGTATTCCAAAAGGTGATTGAAAAGTACGACCTAGAGCTTTATAAGAATTCACATCGCGTTATTTCAAATCGTTTAAGTGCAGGAAAAACTGAAATTCATGTTACCTCAAATGAAGTTAATTTATCAGGTTTTGAATTAATTTCTCCTAGCTTAGAAGATGTTTATTTTGATAAAATAGTTTAATTAAAATCAAGAAAGCATGATGCTAAAAATATTATTTTTTGAACTGCGTTATCGACTCAATAGACCTGCAACCTATATATATTTTGGAATACTATTTTTTATCTCTTTTTTGTTCATTACCACCGACATTGTGCAAATTGGTGGAAGTCAAGGAAATGTTTGCAGAAACTCACCTTTTACGATTAATCAGGCAGTTTTAGTACTTAATATTTTTGCTGCAATGATATGTTCAGCAATTATGGGTGTGCCCGTGTATCGAGACTTTGAGCATCGCTTCCATGAAATATTGTTCAGTACACCAATAAGCAAATTGCAATATTTATTAGGACGATTTTTGGGTTCCTATTTGATTACCATTGTCGTAATGTCAGGTACACTTATAGGAATTATGGTGGGGTCGGCTATGCCTTATTTAAATCCTGAACAAATTGTACCCTTTAATTTCAACTTTTATTGGCAACCCCTAATCAACATTATTTTACCCAATGTACTATTTATGGGTGCTATTTTTTTTATCATAGGAGCCCTCACACGCAATATTTTTGCCATATATGTTCAAGGAATTCTTTTCCTCGTTTTATACCTCATTTCAAATACAATAACCGATAATCTCGACAACCAACTATTGGCTTCATTGCTTGATCCAATTGGAATTAATGCTTCATCTGAAATTACAAAATTTTGGACTCCAGCGCAACGAAATCAACTCACAGTACCTCTTGTGGGGCATTTATTGTACAATAGGTTGCTTTGGATTTCAATTGGAATAATCATTTTTATAGTTGGGTATCGATTGTTTTCATTTAGTGCACAGCCTTTAAGTTTTAAAAAAAAAAAGGCCTTAGTACAACAAGATCAAATACAAATTCAAAAATTGGAACTTCCTGTTACAAGGCTAAGTTTTAATTTTACGAGTAACCTAAATCAGTTTTTGCACATTATTCGTTTTGAAATGAAAATGATTTATCGCACTCCAATTTTTGTTATTATAATTTTGTTAGCTGTATTCAACGTAGTCATTAATATTACTGAAAATACCGAAATGTATGGTATTTCTACATTCCCTACTACAGTAAAAATTCTTCAAGAAGCTGCAGACACTTTTGCGCTATTTTTTATTATTATCATCACCTTTTATACTGGTGAACTTGTTTGGCGTGAGCGTTCTAATAAAATAAATCAAATTTCTGATGCGCTTCCAGTTAAAAATAATACCATCCTATTTGCAAAATTATTCGCTATGATAGCTATGGTAGCTTTTTTAAATTTGATAGTAATATTAACTTGTACTTGTATTCAGTTTTTATCAGGATACCACTATTATGAATGGCTCACTGCATTCAAATATATGTATTTGGCTGATTTTCCAAGTTACCTTTTTTTAATCATGTTTGCTTTTTTTATTCATGCTATAGTTAACAATAAGTTTTTAGGCCATGCCATTGTTATTCTAACCTATATTATCAACATAGCTTTAGATATGAATGGTTTCGAAAACAAAATATGGCAACTAGGGAGCATACCAAGTTTTACTTTAAGCGATATGAATGGTTTTGGACATTTTTTAAAAGCTGCTTTTTGGTTTCAGTTGTATTGGATTATAGTTGGAATATTTCTTTTGATTATAGCAACTTTATTTTGGATTAGAGGTACAGAATTTAGTCTAAAGTCAAGAATTAAATTATTTAAAAGCAGGTTCAATTTTAAAAGCAAATTGACTACCGCCTCTATCATGATTTTAGCTATTTTTTGTGGAAGTTACATATATTATAACACCAATATGCTGAACTTATTTTTGCCTAAAAATGAAAGAAGGGCATATATGGCCAACTTTGAAAAGAAGTATAAGCAATATGAAAAAATATTGCAACCGAGGGTAGTGGATGTAAATAACGAGGTTGATATTTTTCCTAGAGAGAAAAGGCTAATTATTAGAGGAAAGTGGTGGCTTAAAAATATTCATAATAAAGGTGTTGATACTTTGATACTGAATTTGAGTGAAAATTTTTACACTAAAAACAAACATATCAATTTTGGAATTCTATCAAAAAAAATTTTTGCAAACGATACCTTAGGATTTTACTTGTATAAACTTAATAAACCCTTAAAACCTGGTGATAGTTTGCAGTTTAATTTTAGTTATATTATTGAATATCCCGAAATTGAAAATGAATTTAAACAAACATCAATTGTTGACAATGGCACTTTTTTTAATAGTGAGGTGTTTCCTTCTTTTGGATACAATTCCGAAATGGAAATTTCAAATAACGATGATAGAAAAAAAGAAAATTTACCTAAACGTAAATTAAGTTACGCCATTAGTGATTCCGCAAAGTATAATAACACCTATATCAGCAATGATGCCGATTGGATTAATTTTGAAACTATAGTGAGCACGGTGGAAAATCAAATTGCTGTAGCTCCAGGATATTTACAAAAAGAATGGAAGCAAAATGGGCGTAGATATTTTCATTATAAAATGGATGCACCAATTTTAAATTTTTACGCCTATTTAAGTGCCGATTATCAAGTTAAAAAAGACAAATGGAATGATGTAAATATTGAAATTTATTATCAAAAAGGACATGAATATAACATCGATAAAATGATTTTGGCGATTAAACATTCCTTGGCGTATTACACTAAAAATTTCGGCCCTTATCAACATAAGCAAGCGCGAATATTGGAGTTTCCAGCTTATCAAAGTTTTGCTCAAGCATTCCCTAATACCATACCTTATAGTGAAAATATTGGTTTTATTCTTAACGTAAATGAACCTAAAGCTATTGACGTAAGCTATTATGTAACTGCGCACGAAATTGCGCATCAATGGTGGGCACATCAAGTTATTGGCTGCCCTGTTGATGGCATGACTGTATTTAGTGAAACCATGTCACAGTATAGTGCCTTAATGGTGATGAAAAAACAGTTTGGAAAAGCAAAAATGAAAAAGTTTTTGGCTTACGAGTTAGATGAATATTTAAGCAATCGTGCACGTGAAAGAGAAAAAGAACAAGCCTTATTGTTTAATCAAAATCAGCCTTATTTGCATTATAACAAAGGCAGCGTGGTTATGTATGCTTTACAGGATTTAATAGGTGAAGAAAAAGTGAATGCTGCTGCTCAGAACTTTATTCAAAAGTATAGATTTAAAGGTCCCCCTTATCCAAATGCGCTTGATTTTTATAGTTTTATCAAAGCAGAAACACCTGATTCATTAAAGCATATGGTAGATGACTTGTTTTTACGAATAACTTTGTTTAACAATACTTGTAAAAAGGCAACAGTAACTTTAAATAAAGAAAAAAAATATGTAATTGATGTTGAACTAAGTATTCAAAAATTTTATGCTGATAGTATAGGCAATGAAAAGACAACTAATGTAAATGACTGGATTGACATAGGGGCGCTTGATGAAAACGATAGTTTATTATTCTCTCAAAAAGTTAAGATTACAAAAAATAAAATGAATTATCAGTTTGTGATGGACCATAAACCATCGAAAGCTGGCATTGACCCTTTAAATCAACTTATTGATAAAGACGGAGAGGACAACCTAATGAAGCTTGAATTTTGAATTAAAATAGCTTAATTTTATTCAAATAAAAGATTCCACAAGTGAGAATCAATGAACGCAAACTCAACCAAAAATCTCATCTAATTCTTTACTTGTAAGTTTACAATTGATCCATTCAGCATCTAAGTGCACTGGCATTTTTTTGTAAAAATTGATTGCTTGTTCATTCCAATCCAACACCTGCCATTCCATTCTTCTTACCCCTTGTTTTTGTGCAACTTTACCCACCTCATTAAACAATAACTTACCAATGCCTAAGCCTCTTTTTGATTCAGTTACTATAATGTCTTCTAAAAACAAACACCGTCCTTTCCATGTAGAGTATTTGTAATAGTAAAGTGCCAGTCCAATAATTTTATCTTCTTCTATTGCTACAAAAAACTCAAATACGGCATCGGCTCCAAATCCATGATGCTGCATTTCGGCCAATGTTACACTTACTTCATTGGGCGCTTTTTCATATGCTGCTAACTCTTTAATCAAATCGAGTACGGCAGGTAAGTCGTTTATTTCTCCTTTTCTAATTGTAATTTTATTTTCCATGATATTAATTTACTGAACGAGTATCTAATGCATCACGCAAGCCATTGCCTAACAAAGTAAATGCTAAAACCAACAACATGATAGCGCAACCTGGAGCAAGTGCTAAATAGGCTTTATCAAGTACAATATAGCCGTAATGTTCTTTTATCATATTGCCCCAACTAGGCATAGGTGGCTGTGCTCCAACGCCTAAAAAACTTAAGCCTGCTTCTATTAATATAGCATTAGCAAAATTGCTTGCCGAAATCACAATCAATGGACTCCATGCATTAGGTAAGATATGTTTGAAAATAATTCTGAAAGGTTTGTAACCTAAAGCTCTAGCAGCCTCAACAAATTCTTTTTCGCGCAAACTCAAAAATTGTCCACGAGTAATTCGTGCTACTTCTACCCACATGGTTAAACCCACAGCAATAAAAATTTGTGAAAATCCTTTACCTAATAATATGGTGATTGAAATAACCAACAACAAAGTTGGAATAGACCAAATAACATTTATAAACCAGGTAATAATAGCATCAACCTTTCCACCATAGTATCCTGCTATAGCACCCATAAAAACACCTACTAGCAAAGAAATGAACACCGCAATCAATCCAACTGACAATGAAATTAAGGTGCCTGCCAATATTCTGCTAAGCAAATCACGTCCATATTTATCAGTGCCAAGCAAGTATTTTTCAACTTTTATATGCTCTGTTTCTATAAGATTGATTAGGCTTTTACGCGAAATTGACTTCTGTTGTCCGTTTTCATTGGTATAGTTTATTTGTTGCGTGCTGTGATTATAAACTACCTTAGAACTGCCAAAAGCCACTAAACCCATTTTTATTTTTAACTCAGGTAGATTAATATTTTCTTCACCTCCATATTCCTTGTATATCAGTTCATCACCAACAAAATTATAACTACTTATTGGAATGTATTTGTATTGATTTTCGACACCTCCAAAAAAGAGTAAGTCAATATACCCTGATTGGTAAATACTTTTAGGTTTCTGCACCCTAAGCATTTTAACTTTAAAACCTGGTTTTTGAGCAGCAATAGGCAGTAACATTTCGTTGGCCATCAAAGTTTTATCTTTTCTCAGGTGAGCACCTAAAACTGCAATTAAAATTGCCAGTAAAATGACCACCAAACCAAAAACTGCAGGTTTGTTTTTAATTAATTTAGCAAATGCTAATGCACCGGGCGATTTACTTTTAAGCAAGGAGTTAAATTTCGGGTAAAGCTAATTTTTTTTAATTTTATACAAAAAGTAATTGATAAAAAAAGACTTGTTAGGTTTTTGCACCGTTCATTGATTATGATACCCAAACAAAAAAGCCCCTGAAATTCAGAGGCTTTTTTGTTTTAATTTAATAGCGCTTATTTCGCTAAAGCTGTTACATGCTTAGTTAACTTTGATTTTAAGTTACCAGCCTTGTTTTTGTGAATGATATTTTTCTTAGCTAATTTATCAATCATTGATATGACATCTGCTAATTTAGACTCAGCTTCTTTTTTATCAGCAGCAGTGCGGATTCCTTTAATAGCATTACGTGTTGTTTTAGCGTAATAACGGTTTTCAACGCGCTTTGCATCGTTTGATCTGATTCTTTTGATTGCTGACTTATGATTAGCCATGTTGTTTTGTTTTAATAATAATTAACTCTTCTATCTTTTTAATTCCGTTATTTTAGTAGCCCGTAGGGGAATCGAACCCCTGTTTCCAGGATGAAAACCTGGCGTCCTAACCCCTAGACGAACGGGCCTCATTTTTTGAAACGGAGCGCAAATGTATAACATTTTTTTGAACCACAAAAATATTTTCAACTTTTTACACTACTTTATTCCTTTATCATCCTCAAATTGAAACTTAAAGCCAAGTCTTTTCCCGGTTTGGATACTTATTTTATTGTTCGATTCATTAATTTCAGAAACTGTTATTTCTTTTTGGGTCTCATAAGGAGGCGTAAATAAGTCAAATTCTAATGTAGATAAAATAATAATTTCTAATAGATGTAATGCTTTATCGTGAGTAAATTTTCCATTGCCAAAATCATTATGCCCAATAGTTATTTTGCGATTTTTTGCTTCCGCAAAATAAGAAGCTTCTTTATTCACAAATACCCTTGCCATTAAATAGCCCAAATCGTTCACCCTGTAATACTTAAAGCTGTCAGCCAAAAAATTGTATACACTAATCATCCCACAAAACGAAAGCATCTCATTTTTAGAAACATAGGGCGACTTTTTAATAAAATGTGCATTGTCAAATTCAAAAATATTGGTGTGCATTTGAAACACCAACAAATCACCAGCAACTTTTAATTCAAACATAAAATCACTGTGGTCCTTGAACTCAATACCAACCCGCTTATCAATGGTAAAAACCTCTTGTTTTAAACCTTCAGCCTCGGTTTTAGCAATATTTTTGAGCAATCGAAATGCTGCCAGTGTTTCTTGAAAAATATCTTGTTTTACACTTGATTTTTCTTTGATTACCTTAATGATTTGATCTCGTAAACTTGGCTCCATGCTTTAATTTTTAGTACGCTTTAGCAAATAATACCCTTTGTGTTGAAGGTTTTCCTGAATAAATGCAAACACCGTTTTCTGCAATATTGTTCAATGGGATACATCTAATTGTGGCTTTAGTTTCTTGTTTTATTAACTCTTCTGTTTCAGGCGTGCCATCCCAATGTGCTGAAATAAAACCACCTTTATTTTCTAACACATCCTTAAATGTTTCGTAGTTGTCTACCTTATGTATCATACTATCTCTAAATTTAAGTGCCTTTTGGTATAAGCTATCTTGAATTTCATTTAATAAGCCATAAATCATGTTAGCTAAACCTTCCTGTGAAACCGTTTGTTTTTCTTTTGTATCTCTTCGTGCCAACTCAACAGTGCCATTTTCCATATCTCTGCCACCTATGGCAATCCTCAAAGGAACGCCTTTAAATTCATAGTCTGCAAACTTCCACCCTGGTCGTTGGTTATCTCTATTGTCATATTTAACTCTAATATCCTTATCTTCTAATTCTTTCTTTAAAAAATTGGCATAAGTGTTAATTTTTTGTAATTGTTCCTCGTCTTTGTAAATAGGAACAATCACTACTTGTATTGGTGCTAATTTTGGTGGTAAAACCAATCCTTGATTATCGGAATGCGTCATGATAAGTGCACCCATCAATCGAGTTGAAACCCCCCAAGAAGTAGCCCAAACATGCTCTAGTTTGCCTTCTTTATTGCTAAACTTAACATCAAAAGCTTTTGCAAAATTTTGACCTAAAAAGTGTGAAGTTCCAGCTTGCAATGCTTTTCCATCCTGCATCATAGCTTCAATACAATAAGTATCTAATGCACCAGCAAACCTTTCGTTGGCAGTTTTTTTACCTTTAATCACTGGCATGGCCATAAAATTTTCAGCAAAATCGGCATATACGTCCAACATTTTTTCAGTTTCTTCAATGGCTTCCTCGGCTGTAGCATGCGCAGTGTGGCCTTCTTGCCATAAAAACTCAGCAGTTCTTAAAAACAGGCGTGTGCGCATTTCCCAGCGAACTACGTTGGCCCATTGGTTTATTAATAATGGGAGGTCACGGTGAGATTGAATCCAACCCTTATAAGTGTTCCAAATAATAGTTTCAGAAGTAGGTCTAATAATGAGTTCTTCATCTAGTTTGGCGGTTTCATCAACTACAATACCTTTTCCATTGGGATCATTTTTTAAACGATAATGTGTAACAACAGCACATTCCTTAGCGAAACCATCAACATGAGATGCTTCTTTACTAAAAAAAGATTTTGGGATGAAAAGTGGAAAGTAGGCATTAACATGTCCTGTTTGTTTAAACTTTTTATCGAGCGCTTGCTGCATCATTTCCCAAATGGCATAGCCATGTGGTTTGATAACCATACAGCCTCTAACAGCGCTGTTTTCAGCTAGGTCGGCTTTGATAACTAAATCATTGTACCATTTCGAATAATCTTCCTCCATGGTGGTAAAATCCTTTGCCATATTTTTTTTGGTATAGTATTTGTATTTTTGTGAATGTCCTGTTTTTTTTCAGGGCTCAAAAATAAGATTAAACTTTTACCGAATCGAATTGTCTAACCAAATAAATATAAAAGGCATGAAAACAATTTTCTCCATAATCGCATTAAGCGGAATTACACTGGTAAGTTGCAATACAACTAAACAAACCAGCCGCAACAATGACGATGACGTTTATTTTAACGCCAACAACAGTGCTCCAGCCTCTAACAATAGCGCTAATAGCACCCCATCTAACAACAATGCATCTCAAGGAAGCAGCGATTACACACCTTCTGGAAATAATAACAACAACTCCAATAGCGGTGGTAACTATGATTATGCAAATCCTAATCAATCGCAAAATTCTTCTTCAGAATCTAGTGGTGGAAATACCTATATTACCAATAATTATAATGATACCGATTTTGATTATGATGATTATTATGATTATTCTTATGCATCTAGAATCAGAAGATTTCATTCTGTAAATAACTATTGGGGATATTATGACCCATACTACACCAATACTTATTACTACAACTATAATCCATACAGTTGGGGCACTAGCATTTACATGGGTTATAACTGGTGGGGCCCAGGATACACTACAACAGTAGTTTACAACCCTGTTTGGGGAGCTAGTTGGAACAATGGTTGGGGATGGGGTTGGGGTTACAACCGTCCTTGCTGGGGTTGGGGTTATTCACCCGTTTATTCTTATGGTTGGGGTTACCCATCTTATGGAGGTTACTATGGTTGGGGAAATGCCTATAATTATGGTTGGGGAAATCCTTATCATGGATGGGGATACAACAATGGATATTATAATGGATACAATAATGGCTTTTATGATGGTTATTATGCAGGTGTAAATAGTGGAAACTATTATAATGGTTTTGATAGAAATACTTATTACTATGGTCCTAGAACTTCAGCAAGTACAAGTGGTACAACAGGAAGAGGTTATAGAGGTAAAGCACTTTCACAAAGTTATGAAGAAGCTAATGGAATTGATCATGCAAGAGGAATTGATAGAATTGTGCCATCAAAGGATATCAACAGCAATGCCTCAAGACCTTTAAATGCGGCAAACAATTCAAATAGTAATGTAACTCGACCAATGGAAAGTGCTGCAAAGCCAACATTTGATAGCAGACCCAATAGCAATAATGTGTCTAAAAACAATGCTGCAAATTCATCTACGGATGGCCGACCAGCTAATAGCAATGCAAGTAAACCTTCTGGTAATTTTGATAGCAAACCATCCAATGCCACTGAGAGCCGTCCTTCAAACAATTTTGACTCACGTCCATCGAACGCAACAGAGAGCCGTCCTTCAAACAATTTTGACTCACGTCCATCGAACGCAACAGAGAGCCGTCCTTCAAACAATTTTGACTCACGCCCATCTAACGCAACAGAAAGTCGTCCTTCAAACAATTTTGATCCACGCCCATCTAACGCAACAGAAAGCCGTCCATCAAACAATTACAATTCACGACCATCAAATGCAACAGAAAGTCGACCAGCAAACAATTATGAATCACGCCCTGCAAATCCAAGTTATAACGCTCCTTCAAACAACTCTAATTTTGACAGTAGGCCAAATACACCTGCTCCATCAAACAACAAACCTAATTACGAAAGTCGTCCATCAAATCCTAATACCAATTACAACAATAACCAAAGTCGCCCAAATTATGAATCAAGACCAAATTCACCTTCAAGAAATGAAGGTGGTTCGGTTATACCTAACTCAAATAATGGTGGATCTTCTATAAAAAGAGGAGATGGTGCATCTTCAAATGGACATTCGGGAAGTGGTTATTCAAGGCCTTCCAACTCTTCTCCTTCTTTTAGTGCTCCTAGTGGTGGAAGTAGAATTTCAGGTGGCTCAGTGAGCCCGAGTAGAGGTGGAGGTGGTGGTTCATTTGGTGGAAGCAGAGGTAGCAGTGGCAGCTCAAGTGGTGGTAGTAGAAGTGGAGGTGGTAGAAGATAAAGTACCTTTTTTGATATATCTTTTATTAAATTAAAACAAATCAAATGAAAACTATCGCTCGAGTAAAATATTGTTTTGGTATATTTCTTTTTACAATTTCTATAAATGTACAAGCACAAAATGAAGATGATGCTTTAAGGTACTCCAACACAAAGTTTGGTGGAACAGCCAGGAGCACGGCAATGGGAGGCGCATTTGGCGCTTTAGGTTCCGATTTTTCATCTTTAAGTATTAACCCTGCAGGTATAGGTATTTATCGTAAATCCGAATTTACATTTAGCCCTGCATTAGGTGGTGCAGCAACTTCAACAAATTATTTAGGAGAAGGATATAAGGATGATAGGTATCAATTTAGTGTTTCTAATTTTGGGGTGGTCCTTGCCGGTACAAAAGACTCAAAAAGCAACAAATGGAAGGGTGTTGGAATGGCTTTCGGATACAATAGGTTATCAAATTTTAATAATCGTGCAGTAATACAAGGAAATAATGAAAGTAGCAGTTTAACGGATGTTTACTTGTCGGAAGCCAAAGCACTTGATCCTTCTAATCTACCAGCCTTTGGTACTGATATGGCTTGGAGCACTTATTTGATTGACACTTTAAATGGTGAATATTTTAGCTCAATGCCATCAAATATTAATAAAACACAACGTAAAACAATTGAAAAAAGAGGTGGAATGGGCGAAACAGTGATTTCTTTTGGTGGAAATTACAACAACAAATTGTTTATTGGTGGAACTATGGGTTTTCAAAAAATAAGATATTGGGAAGAAAGCAATTACAGTGAGAGTCCAGTAAATGACACTTTCGACCTTAAAGGTTTTACCGTAAACAATTATTTGAATACAGATGGAAACGGAATGAATGTAAAGTTGGGACTAATATACATGCCAGTGCCTTTTGTTAGAATTGGAGGCGCATTTCATTCTCCGACTTTCTTTAACATGCATGATAGTTACAGTACTGGAATGTCAACCTCATTTAATGATGGTACAACCATCAATGCTGGAACCGATGCTAATGGTGGGGGTGATAAAGGGAATTATGATTATAGATTTAATACTCCATTTAGAGCTATAGGTTCATTGGCATTTATTTTTGGCAAGTATGGACTATTAAGTGCCGATTATGAATATGTTGATTATAGGGAAGCACGCTTTAGAGCTGTAGGATACAGTTTTATAGACCAAAATAATACCATTAGGGATAAGTACCAAGCTGTTGGAAATATTAGAGTAGGTTCTGAGATAAAATTGGATCCATTTAGCATAAGATTTGGTTACGCATTATATGCAAGCCCTTTCAAAGATAAATCGTTAATGAGTGATCAACAGTTTTTCACTGGAGGATTTGGTTATAGGCAAGATGGATTTTTTGCGGATATTTCGTATGTAAGAAGTATGTATAACGAAAAGTACTATTTATACAACAGTACATTTAATCCCAATGCATCACAAAACAAATTAACTAGTGGTAATGTGGTAGCTACTTTAGGGGTGAAGTTTTAAAAACATTCAAAGTCATGAAACAAATAACTTTTACTTTATTATTTACTCTATTTATTTTTGCAAATTCTGTAGCCCAAGATTTGCGTAAAAATGGTTCCATTTATGGAAAAGTGGAGTCAAATGGCGATGTGCGCATCAATGGAAGTATAAAGGGCAAATTTGAATCTAATGGTGATATTCGTGTAAACGGCAGTATCAAAGGAAAAATTGAAAGTAATGGCGATATTCGAAAAAATGGCTCTATTGTAGGAAAGGTAGAAAGCAACGGTGATGTGCGCTTAAATGGAAGCATAGTAGGAAAAATAGAAAGTAATGGTGATGTACGCAAAGCCGGCAGTATAATAGGCTCTGCACAAGGGGTTAAAAAAGAACAAGCTGCTGTGATGTTCTTTTTTGAGTTTTTTGATTAATTCAAACTCGAAAAAAGGAACTTATTTGGGCCTAATAAATTTTCTTTAACGGCATACATCACTAAACCTGCGGTGTTGTTCACTCCTAATTTACTCATCATATTTTTACGATGTGTGTTAATGGTGTGTGTACTCAAACACAATATCTCAGCTATTTGTTTATTTGAATTACCTTCGGCAATTAATTTTACTATATCTAATTCTCTCTCAGTTAATGTAATACCTTCGCAACTTACTTCATTGGCAGGTGACATATTACTGCACTCTCCAATTTGTAACTGATGAAGTACTTTACCGCATAAGAAATCTTTGCCGGCTGCTGTCTTTAATAAGGCTTCAATAATTTCTTCTCTGCCACAATCATTTAAAATATAACTATGCGCTCCAGCTTTAAAGGAACTTAAAATGACCTCTTTTTGTGGCATAGCAGTAATGGCTAATACTTCTATTTTTTGAAAATTTCTCTTTGCCCACTGTATGCTATTGCATTCGAATCCTTCGGAGGTAAAATCTATCACCAAAAGGTCAACTTGATTGATTTTTAATTTTTCGAATAATAATTCTTGGTTTTCTACCCAAGCCACTAAATTAAATTCAGGTAATTGCTCAATTAACTGAGTTAGAGCAGCACCTACCAGGTAATTTCCATTGGCAACAACAACGTTAATTAAATTCATTCTAAATAATATTTGACTACAAATGTAAGCGCAAATAAAAAAAATCAAAGAAAAAAATCATGATATACTAAAAGAGTTTAATAGTTAATTGAAAACCAATGAGTTGCAATAATATGATTTTTATCAGGTGTTAAAATTATCAATTTGATTGTCAGATATTTATGACAAAATATTTTAGATAGGATTTTAAAAATTGAGCTTCAATATTGATACTTTTCGCCCCAACAGCGTTTAAGATAGGCACGTAATTCATTTTCTCTAGCATTTTGACCTGGTTCAAAAAACTTTCTTCCAATGATAGCATCGGGTAAGAATTCTAAATTTACGAAATTGTTTGGATGTTGGTGTGCATAATCATAGTCTTTTCCATAGTCCAAGTCCTTCATTAATTTAGTTGGGGCATTACGTAAATGCAAGGGCACAGGCAGGTTTCCTGTGGCTTTAACTAAAGCAATGGCATCATCAATAGCTAAATAGCTGGCATTACTTTTGGGACTACTGGCTAAATACACTGCAGTTTGCGATAGGATTATTCTACTTTCGGGGTAACCAATTTTATTTACAGCTTCAAAGCAATTCACCGCCATAATAAGTGCTGTTGGATTAGCATTTCCAATATCTTCAGAAGCTAAAATTACCATTCTTCTGGCTATAAATAGTAAGTCTTCGCCAGCTTCAATCATCCTCGCAAGCCAATAAACTGAAGCATTGGGATCGCTTCCACGCATCGATTTTATAAAAGCTGAAATAATATCATAATGATTTTCACCTTGTTTATCATAGACTAAAATTCGTTGTTGAATTTTACTTTTAACAAGTTCATTACTAATTACAATTTCATTTTCCAAAACACTATTTACAACAATTTCTAAAGCACCTAATAATTTACGTGCATCACCGCCTGAAATACTCAATAGGGCATCTGTTTCATTCAATGTAATTTTTTTATCATGAAAATAGCTTGAATTAACTGCTTGTTGAAGTAATGAAATTAATTCATCTTTGCTGAGATGTTTTAAAACATATAATTGGCAACGTGAGAGCAAAGGAGAAATAACTTCAAATGATGGATTTTCGGTAGTTGCTCCAATTAAAGTTACAATTCCTTTCTCCACCGCATTTAGCAGAGAATCTTGCTGCGATTTACTAAATCGGTGAATTTCATCAATAAATAAAATAGGGCTTTTGCCAGAAAAGTTTAATTGATTTTGAGCCTTTTCAATAACATCCCTCACATCTTTAACTCCGCTATTTATAGCACTTAAGGCAAAGAAATCTCTTTCTTGAGTTTTAGCAAATAGCCCTGCCAAGGTAGTTTTTCCAACACCTGGTGGCCCCCATAAAATCATAGAGTGCATTAATCCACCTTCAACTGCATTGCGTAAAATAGCGCCTTCACCCACTAAATGTTTTTGACCAACATATTCAGCGAGTGTTTTGGGTCTTAAATATTCAGCTAATGGAATAGTGGATTTACTCATTGAGCTGAATTATCAGAATTAATTTTTTTTGGTTTATGTTTCCATCTACGGTGTGTCCATAACCAAAGTTCTGGTCTTTCCTTTATGATGCCTTCCAATATTTTGGTATGAGTTGAGGTAATTTCTCCTTCCTTTGTATTTATTGGGTCATCACTCACAGGAACATAAGTTAATGTATAATGTCCTCTTTTTGGCATTTGAATTTTACCAAATAATACCACACAATTATGCAATTTGGCATACTTTTCGGCACCTACCAACACACATGTAGGTTGGTTTAAAAAAGTTAACCAATAACCTTTATCTGGATTAGAGGGCGATTGATCAGCAATAAATCCGTAGGCTACTAATTTATCTTTTAACTTAAAAAAATATTCTGCAGTTTCTTTTGGAGGGATTAATATAAGCCCATTTTTGCTTCTGGTCTTTTGCATAATATGATCAAAAAATTTGTTGCTAATGGGTTGATATATGCCCGAAGCTTGATATTTACTTTGCAAGGCTAGAGTAAGAGCAGCCCATTCCCAATTTCCGTAATGCCCAGTGACTAATATAACACTTTTATTTTGGGCATAATACTTTTCCAACATTTCGGTATTTGTAATTTTAAAATAGGACAAAAGTTTTTCGTTACTTATAGTAAACGCTTTAATACTTTCGACCATAATGTTACAAAAATGGCGGTAAAATTTTCTTGCAATAATTTTTATTTCTTGATCATTTTTTTCGGGAAAAGCATTTTTTAAGTTGCTTATCACCACTTTTTTGCGATAAGGAAATACATAGTAAAGCAGGATAAAAAAAAAGTCGGCCACACCATGTAAAATAAACATAGGCATGTAGGAAAGAGGCAAAATAATTAAATAATAAAGTATATAGTTTAATACCAACATGCCTGCAAAACTAACAAACTATGTTTACATAACAAGGCATTACCTAACAATTAAAATCAATGGCTATAACTAAATCCAATGTGTTGTTTCAGAATTAAATTACTAAATATATCACTGTGATTTATGGTCAATAAAAGACTAGTCTTTTAAAAAGCCAAACTTGCCTTTATTGTAGTCATCTATTGCTTGTTTAATTTCTTCTTCGGTATTCATCACAAATGGACCATAATTAACATAAGGCTCATTGAGCGGTTCACCACTTAGCACAAGTAAAATTGATTTTTTAGTTGCTTTAATATGTATTTCGCCTGCTTCATTTTTTAATTGTGCATAATGATTTTCTGCCACAGTTTGATTGTTGATGATGATACCGCCATCAATTACTAAAATACCAGAGTTGTAATTAGATGGTAGGCTAAAGGAGAAATCGGCATTTTCATTTAAGTGAATGTCATACATGTGCACAGGAGAGTATGTACTAGCAATGCCTTTAACACCGCGATATTCACCAGCAATAACATGGATGGCACCCATATTATTGGGAAGTTTAAAATTTGGTTTAGTATGATGCATTATACTTTGATATTTTGCAGGAACCATTTTGTGTTTTTTAGGCAAATTAATCCACAATTGAACCATTTCAAATGCACCACCTTTGCGATTTGTTGTTTGTTCATGATACTCTTTATGCAAAACACCCGAACCTGCTGTCATCCATTGTACATCGCCAGGATTGATTATTCCGTGATTTCCCTTACTATCGTGGTGTTCTACGCCTCCTTTATAGGCAAAAGTAATGGTTTCAATTCCTCTATGTGGATGCACGCCCACTCCTTGTGAAATTTGTGATGGAGGAAAATTAACTTCAGCATTAAAATCAAGCAGAAAAAAAGGACTCATCCTTTCCTCAAATCCTTTTCCATTGGGAAAAAAGTTCATTACTTTAAAACCATTGCCAACCATATGAGTATTAGCGGGAGAGTACACACCTTCAACTCCTCTATATTTGCTATTAGCAAAGTTTTTGGCAGCTTTGATTGTATTATTAAAACTACTAGCAATCATCATTAATAAGCTTCCTCCAATGCCTTTTTTAATAAAGTCTTTACGTTCCATTAATTTTGTTTTTTATGTTTTAACTGAACAATTATTTTTAGAGTATGTTTTTACCACAAAAAAAATTTAGAGTAAATTTATCAAAAATTACTCCAATTGAAAAATTTAAATGCTTTGGAATTTGGTTTTAAATTGCTCAAAAATTACAAGTTGGAGGCAATTTCAACAAAATCATAATAAAAATAGTTTATGGACATTAATGCTCAAATTTCAACGTATATTAGTCAGCAAGACACTGCAAAAAGAGATAATATGAAAATATTGCACGATACCATAATTGGAATAAATCCTTTATGTAAATTGTGGTTTTTAGATGGAAAAAATAGTGAAAATAAAGTAGTTTCAAATCCCAATATTGGTTATGGCGCGTATCAGATAAAATACAAGGATGGTAAAACCAAGGAATTTTATCAAATTGGCATGAGTGCCAACACGAGTGGCATATCAATTTATATTTTTGGTATTGAAGATAAAAAGTTTCTTTCTGAAAACTTTGGAAAAAAGATAGGAAAAGCAAGTGTAACAGGTTATTGTATAAAATTTAAATCTTTAAAAGATATACATATAACTACGCTGATTGAAGCCATTAAAGTTGGATTTAATGGAGTAGTAACTATTGGTAAAAAGTAAAATTAAAATTAAAAATTTCAATTAGATAATCGTTGTTAGACTTGCTGAGTATACTTTCAAGTAGCTGAGAATCTTTATTGTAAAAATAAAATCGTTGATTTTTCATAGAGGCATTGCGGTAATATTTTTCTTCTGTTAAACCGTTTGTATCGTAGGTATAACGAGTGTTTTCTTTTAAATCACCGGCAGCATCACTGGAGTAAAAAGATTCTAGGATACGCCCTTTATCATCAAAAGTATTGGTGTAATTTATTCTAACACCTGTGGTTGTGAAGGTAAAATCTTGTGCTTTAAGCAATTTCTTTTTTCCTTCAAAATACAAAATCCCTTCTTTGTAAACAAGGTTATTGTCATTTAAAAACTTTTTACGTGTTTGATTGTCGTTAATAATTTCATAACGATAACTTTCGCTTTGCATTACAGTTTGTTGCCCAAGTTTAAAAAATCTAAAATCATCAGTTAAATTAGTTTCTTGACAAACTAAATAACGAATAACCTGATCATATTCATCATAGGTTTCGTATATAGCACTATATCTGCCTTTGTTGAAAGTTCTGGCAATATGCACTCTTGAATCTTTATTATAATAATGAAAAGTAAATATACTGTCGTAGGTGTATTCTTGTCGCGTAACTTCTACAAATGATTCAATCTTTCCTTGCCTATTGAAGGTGTAGATATATTTTTTTCCTGTTTTTTCAATACGTGCATTTTCGCGTTTAATCCCAACTTCTACTTCAACAGTTTGAATCTTTTTTTCTACATGTATTTTGGTAGGGTATAAACGGTCAATAGTATTTGTTATCCACTCTTGCTGCTGATTTATTTGTGCCTTTAACTTATTTGAAATTGACAATATCAACATCAAAAGAATTGATATTAGAAAGGATTTAAATTTGTTTTTGTTTGTCACCTGAGATGCTTTTTAAGGTTCAAATATCAAATTAAATTGTGAAATACCTAAATATTTTGGATAGCATTTATTAACGCTGCTTGGTTATTAAGAGGAAGACCACAAACCTGATTTACACACAAGTAATAATTGTTTTCTTGTTTTTTGTCGTGTACAAAGGGCAATTTACTATTTATACGGCTAGCATATGGAAAAAAATTGATGAGTTTCGGTTGTTGTACAGCAAGTAATGTTTTTTTGAAATTCATTTCAGGAATTGCAATTTGAATTATAGGCTGTTCAAACCTCAATAATAGCAATGCCCAACAAGCATATGCACTACCATAATTGGCAATTTCATCATAAAAATGTGAAGCCATTTTTTTTGAAATGCTTATATATTTTTCTTCTTCAAAATAAATGCCCAATTGAAATAAAACATGAGCAATTACTGCGTTGGATGAAGGAATAACGTTATCTTGTACTTCTTTTTGTGTTGCAATTAATGCGGTGTCATTTTTGTTTTTAAAGAAAAATAGTCCGTCAGTTTCATCATAAAAATGAGCTATAGCAAATTTTGTAATTTCATGCGCTTTCAAAAGCCAGGCTTCATCACCATTTTTTTGATATATTGAAATAAAGCAATCAGCAACAAAGGCATAATCTTCCAAAAATCCGCTTATTGAAGTTTGACCATTTTTGTAGGAATGATAAAGTTTTCCTTCTTCCTTACATTGGAATTGCAATATGAAATAGGCACATTTTAGGGCTGTATCTAAGTAATTTTCATTTTTAAAACTATGGTAGGCATCAACACATGCCTTAATCATTAAAGCATTCCATGAAGTAATTGATTTATCATCCAATCCAGGAGCTATTCTATTTAATCTTGCATGTAAAAGTATTTGCTGCCAATCTTTTTTAGTTTCTAGAAATTGAATTTTATTGATGTTATTTTCTATACAAAAATCATCATCATTTAATGTGCGTATTAATATGTAATTATTGTGTTCCCAATATCCATTTTCATTAATGTTGTAATACTGGCTAAACAAATTAATTTCAGACGCTAATAATTCCTGCAGTTCATTTTTTTTCCAAACATAGTATTTACCCTCTTCACCTTCACTATCGGCATCCAAAGCCGAGTAAAACTCGTTATTTGGTCCTAAAAATGTAGTGTTTACAAATTCCATTGTTTTTTCAACTACATTTTTAAAATTGTCATCATTTGTAAATTGAAAGGCTAAACTGTATAGTGAAACAAGTTGGGCATTATCGTATAACATTTTTTCGAAATGTGGAACTTTCCAAATACCATCGGTGCTATAGCGTGCAAAACCTCCACCAATTTGATCAAATATTCCTCCATAGCTCATTTTATGGAGTGTAATATTTACATGTTTAAAAATGTTGGCATTATTTTCAATTTGACTGAAATAAAGTAAAAACAGGTAATTGCTAGGCATTGGAAACTTTGGTACTCTTTGAGTTCCTCCATCTACCAAATCAAAGTGTTTATTCCATTGTTCAACACTTTGATTGAGCAAATTAGAATGGTTAATATCTACAATTTTCGGAGTCTCATATAATTGTGATTGTTGGATACCTCTAGTAAGCCTTGTTGCATAATCATCCATGGCCTGGAAATTCGTTTCATATAAATTTTGAATATTTTCAAGCACTGCCATCCATTTTTCTAATGGAAAATAGGTACCACCATATATGGGCCTTGCATCGGGTAATGTAAAGCAATTTAAAGGCCAGCCACCTTGCCCAGTCATTAATTGTAAAGCTTGCATATATATTGCATCAATATCGGGGCGTTCTTCACGATCAACTTTAATACAAATGAAGTGTTTATTCATAATTCTTGCAGCATCTTCATTTTCAAAGCACTGCTTTTCCATAACATGGCACCAATGACAGGCACTGTAACCAATACTAATGAGCATTAATTTTTTTTGTGATTTTGCTAATGCTAATGTTTCATCATTCCAAGCACGCCAATTTACAGGATTATGGGCATGCTGGAGCAGGTATGGGCTTGTTTCATGCAGCAGCATATTAGCCATAGGAAAAAAATTAGTTGAGTGTAAAAGTATAAATTTAGCTTAAAAGCTTAATACAAAAATGACTAAATGAATTTATCTCCTTTAGTCATTTTTACATCATTTACAAATTGTCTAATTTGTTGTTCATTTTCCTTTTTACAAATTAACAATACATCTTTAGTGTCAACTACAATATAATCGTTCAGTCCTTCAATCACCATTAGTTTTTGCTTTGGGGCGCTCACTATACAGGTTTCGGAGTTATACATTAAAGCATTTTTGTTGATAACGGCATTTTGCTTTTCATCTTTGGTAATGTGGGTATATAATGAACCATAGGTTCCAAGGTCACTCCAACCAATAATAGAGGAGCGAACATATACATTAGAAGCTTTTTCCATAACACCGTAGTCGATGGAAATATTTTTACATACGCTGTATACACCTTTAATGAAATCCATTTCTTTTTCGGTGTTGTAAATGCTGTTTCCCTCTTTAAATAAGATATCCGTTTCAGGCATATGTGTCTCAAAAGCTTTAATTATACTTTTGGATGACCAAATAAAAATTCCTGAATTCCAAAGAAAATCCCCACTTTGCATAAAAAACTTGGCCATTTCTAAATCGGGCTTTTCTGTAAATGTTTTTACCTTTTTAATACGTTTATCACTTTCAGAAGTGGGGCTTTCAACAAATTGAATATATCCATAACCAGTATCAGGACGTGATGGTTTAATGCCTAGTGTTACTAAACATTCCTCGGAGGAAGCTTTTCGGAAGCAAGAGTTAATAGCCTTCACAAATGTTTCTTCCTTTAAAATTAAGTGGTCGGCAGGTGAAACTACAATTTTTGCATTAGGGTTTTGTGCATTAATTTTATAGCAAGCATAGGCAATACAAGGAGCTGTATTTCTTCTTGAAGGCTCCAATAAAATTTGATTATCGGATAATTTAGGTAATTGTTCTTTAACCAGGTCTTTGTATATATCATTAGTAACTACAACAATATTTTCGGGAGGGCAAAGCTTGAGAAACCTGTTATAAGTAAGTTGTAGTAATGTTTGTCCAAGTCCAAGAATATCAATAAATTGCTTTGGATGATTGGTTCTACTCATAGGCCAAAAGCGGCTTCCAATGCCACCTGCCATAATTACGCAGTAATTATTTTTCATTTTTTTTAAAACAAGAGCGCAAAGATAATTTTTTATCAGTACAGAAGTTAAATAATTTCAATTTTCATGTTAGCAAAACGTTTAATGGGTCAATTTTAATAAGGCATTTTTAAAGGCCGAAAGAATAGAAGGTATTTCATTGCTGCTGCAGTTACCTACTGAAATTCGATACCAAGTTGAGTCCAATTCAGCCCCAAATGCGCTAAATGGCACTACAGCAAAACCTGCTTCATTCAATAAAAAGGCAGTAATTTGGCTGGTATTTTTAATAATTTCTCCATTTGGAAGCTGAAAACCAATTAAATTTATTTGAACAGTTAAATACATTGCAGCCTGAGGATGTATGGCTTTAATTGGAAATCCATCTTTTTCAAGCGCCACAAATCCTTGGTATAAGCCTTCTAGAGAGCTTAAAAGTTTTAACTTTAGATTTGAAATATACTGATCAATTTGTTCCGTATTTTGTAGATACTTTGACACGGCAACTTGTTCGGCTTTTGGTGCCCATGCACCTATATGTCCTAAAACCGATTTCATTTTATCAATTACTTTTTTTGGACCAAATGTCCAACCCACCCTTACACCAGTTGCAGCAAATGCTTTTGATAATCCATCAATAAAGATAGTAAAATCTTTCATTTCGGGGCGTAAAATTACAGGATTATAATGAACTGTATTTCCGTAAGTAAGCATCCAATAAATTTGATCATACATTAAATACAAAGGTTTTTCATTGGGTTTTCTTCTTTTATTTTCTTCTAAAATTATATCACAAATTTCGGTTAATGTTTCTTTATTAAATACCGTTCCAGTGGGATTTAGAGGGCTACACAGGGCAATCATTGCAGCATCTTTGATATATGGCTTAATATCGGCTGCAGTGGGCATAAAATTATTTTCGGGCTTTGCTTCAATAACTACCTGTTGTGCTTTATGCAAATGGCAATAGTGATTATTGTTCCAAGATGGCACTGGAAATATGACCTTTTCTCCTTCATTCACAAGGGTAAGAAAAGTAGCATATATTAATGGTCTAGCTCCACCAGCAATAAGAATTTCACTTGGGCTATAACTAAGTTCCCCATAATGATTTAAGAACATTGAAATTTGTTCTCTCAGAGCAAGCATACCGTCAGCTGGAGGATAATTAGTTTCATCGTTTTGATAGGCTTCGGAGATCAGGTTTTTTAACTCCTTTGGAATTGGGTATAATTTAGCATTAAAATCTCCTATTGTAAGGTTGTAAATTTTTTGACCTTGCTTAATTTTTTCATTTATTTCACCTGCAAGTTTAATTATTTCACTTCCAATAAGGTTTTCGGCTTTTTCAGATACTTTTAAATTATTTTGTATAGATAGCATAACTTCAATATTAAGGTAGTTACAAATGTAATTAAATGAAAACACCAGACAATAAAAAAGGCTGCCCCAAAAATGAGACAGCCTTTTTAAAAAAATAGGTTTAATTACTTAGCAACAGTAAATTTGATAGTTTGAACTTCACCACCAAAGTTAACTTTAGCAAAATAAATTCCTGATGAAAGGTTTGAAGTGTTTACATGATAAACATTTTCGCCAGCAGGTACTGATTCGATTCTTTCAGAATAAACCACTTGTCCAATAGCGTTAACAATATCTAAATTAGCATTAGCATTTTTGTTTGCTTTGATATTAACAACTAAATCATTTTGAACTGGATTAGGGAATAAATTGATGCTGAAATTATTGCTCAATTCACTTACACCAGTAGTTATTGGAGCTAAATCAGCTTGATAAACTTCTTTAGTAGCAACGTTTTGAACAAATGCAATTACTTCTAAGTTATCCATGTTAGTCCATAAAGCGTAGCTATTTTGAGCTGGGATACCAGGAGCAGCTAAAGTAAATGAGTAGCTACCACCTTGAGTTACAGGAGTTCCATCTACTAGGTTATTTAAAGTTATACCACTACCATTAGGGATCATTTTACGCATTACATGGTGAAATTGATCTTGAGAAGTAGTACTAGCAGCATAATCGTATTCTTTTTCCATAATACCAATATATAATTTAGTACCTGATGCAATAGAGATATATGGAGTAACATTAACGTTAACAGTTACTAGGTTTCCACCTTTAGTTGCTGTTGCAGTAACATTCATAGCGGCAATTTTAGATTTTGCAGCATCAATTGCAGCTTGGTCAGTACCTTGATTAAAACCATCAATAAATACGTCTGGAATACTATTTACACCGTAATAATTTTGACGGGTTACACCATCGGGGTTGTAGCTTGGATCATTACCTGGACTTGGCCAATTCATTTGATATTTGATAGCAGTTACGTTGCTGAAATTAGCAAGATCATTTGCGTTATTGGTAGCCAATAATGGGTCAAAAGTTGAATTTAAACTAGCACAAGGAGCACAAGTTGAACTTGTAAATTCCTCGATGCATGTAACTCTTGGAACTACTTGAGAAGCAACCATAACAGTGCCAGTAGCCTCATCATTTGCAGTATTCATATCAGCTGCACCATTAATATTAGAAGCCCAAACTTTTACTGTTTTAGAGCCTACCACTGTTGGTGTATATGGAGTACTGTGTGAATAGCTGTATTGACCATTGATAGCAGCAATGTTCAAAGAAGTTAAATTTTGGGTAACTGGAGTACCATTATCAATACTGTAATTTAACGTCATTGAAGTAATTACTTGCGAACCATAGTTTGCAATATTACCAGTAATGGTAAAAGGTTGATTGTTACCAATAAAAGTTGGAAGATTAATAGAAGTTGTAGCTAAATCTAAGGCAGCAGGTACAGAAACATTGAAGTTATCCATAGCAGCTCCAAAAGTCCAACCGGCACCATCATTATATCTGAATCCAATTTTAACATTTGCATTTCCTGTGTATGATGTTAAATCAACAATTTCTGTTCTCCAATCACCAGCACCAGTCAAAGTTTGTACAACTGTCCAAGTTGTACCACCATCTATAGAAACTTCTAATTTTAAAGATTCAGAAGCACCTTGATAAGTCCCTTCATAATACAATAAATCGAACTTTAATACTGCGCTAGTAATACCAGTTAAACTGAAAGATGGTGAAGTCATAAAATCGTTACTTTTATCGCAATTGCAACCATCATCATTTGTTCCTATCATTTTGGTATGAGTTGGAATTGGGAAAGAGCTACTTTGAATAGCAGTGTTTAATCCGTGTTTCCAGCCACCATCCGTAGCTAAGGTTGTTTGTGTCCATCCTGATGGAATAGCTGTTCCTTCAAAATCTTCGTTAATAATTGTTTGAGCTTTTGCTCCGTAAACTGAAAGCAAAAGACCTCCAAATAGTAGAATTTTTTTCATTTGTTTTTGATTATGTGTTTTGTTTAATGAAACGAAATTAATATATAAATGCCGATTGACAAAAAAAATTAACTTTTATTTTTTAAATAATTGTATACCAATTTTTTAGCACTTAAAACATTTTTCACGTAAACATAAAGCCAGGCACAGAAACAACCTAAAGAATTTGCAATAAAGTCGAATAAATCTGCCGTTCTGTCTTCAAAAAGCTCTTGCTGTAAAATTTCTAGTACCCCACCGTAAGGAATACTCAAGCAAAGTGCAAACACTATTGCATTTTTTCTATTTGGGGTTTTTCTAACCGCATTAAAAATTAAAACAACAAGAATAAAGAATACAGATGCATGTACAAATTTGTCAAAACTTAAAAGTTCTAAAAAAGAAATATGCGGAATATCCTTACCGGGTAGTCCGCATAAAAAGGCTATGAACAAAGCCCATAAAACAGGTGGAGCAAATATTTTGAATGATTTACTCAAAATGTTTCTTAATTTTTAATGACCTATAAGCTCTTTGTATTGCTCAGCAGTAAGCAAATCATTAAGTTCGGATTGATTTTCAACACTCATTTTAATCATCCATCCTTCGCCATAGGGGTCTGAATTTACTTTTTCGGGATTACTATCAAGCCCTTTGTTTACCTCTAAAATTTTTCCACTGATGGGTAAAAATAAATCTGAAACAGTCTTAACTGCTTCAACGGTGCCAAATACAGCTTCTCTCTCCAATGTCTCTCCTTCAGTGTTTATGTCAACATAGACAATATCACCAAGTTCGCCTTGTGCAAATTCGGTAATTCCAACAGTGGCCTCATTACCATCAACTTTTATCCATTCGTGATCTTTTGTGTACTTTAAATTGTTTGGGAAATTCATATTCGTTTTTTTTAGAGACACAAACGTAAAAAAAAATCTAATCAATTATGAATTAACTTGAAATATTTTATGAATTGGTTAAACGAATTAAGTTTTGCAAAAGACAATTTAGATAATTAAATATAACAATGAATCATTAATCCTACTAATCTATACCAATTTTATTTAGCTTTGTGGCCGAAAAAAGAATTATGATTGTAATTACAGGTGCAGCAGGATTTATTTCGAGTTGTTTAGTTGAGAAACTAAATGCAAATGGGTTTACCGATTTGGTACTTGTGGATGATTTTTCGAGTGAAGTTAAAAAAAGTAATTGGCAAAATAAAAAGTATCGAACTATAGTTCATCGAAATAATTTTTTTGAATGGCTAAAGGAAAATCAACAATTGGTACAATTTATTTTTCATTTAGGGGCGAGGACTGACACAACTGAACACAAAGTATCTATTTTTAATGAGCTAAATTTGGAGTATAGTAAATTGGTATGGTTAGCCTGCGTTAATTATAACATACCTTTGGTTTATGCTTCATCGGCTGCCACATATGGAGCAGGGGATTTTGGATACGATGACAAAGAGTCAATTATTTCAACATTGAAGCCCATGAATCCATATGGAAATTCAAAAAATGAATTTGATATGTGGGCAATCAATCAAGCAAGAAAACCCCTGTTTTGGGTTGGACTTAAGTTTTTTAATGTATACGGCCCAAATGAGTATCACAAAGGCAGAATGGCGTCAGTAATTTTTCATGCTTTTCATCAAATTAAAAGCACAGGCAAAATGAAACTATTTAGAAGCCATAAATCAAATTTTGAGGATGGAGAACAACTTCGTGATTTTGTATATGTTAAGGATGTGATCGATGTTTGTTACTTTTTAATGCATCATCGTAAAGATAGCGGAATATATAATTTAGGCACTGGTAAAGCACGTACTTTTAAATCATTGGCACAAGCCACATTTAAGGCAATGAAAAAAACTGAGCATATTGAATATATTGATATTCCAGCTGACATAAGAGAAAGCTATCAATACTTTACCGAAGCTAGTATGATTAAATTGAGAAGTATTGGTTACACACAAAATTTTTATTCGTTAGAAGATGGCATTCATGATTATATTACAAATTATTTACAACTAAATAGGTATTTATAGTGCATAGTTTATGATGAAAAGAATTGCTGCATACAAAGAGAATAAATTGAGTCCAAAACAAACTGTGGCTCTAATTGCAGAGTTTAAGATTTTTAATGCAAATTGGTGGATTAATGTTATTGATAGTTTGTGGCAGCAAAGGGTGGTAAGATATTTTTTTGCTGCAGCGACTGCTACAATTGTAGATGTGTTCGTGTTTTGGCTGGTTTTCAATAAAATTTTGCATCAACAGAATCATGAAATTTTTGGGTTAATGGTTTTGAAAGCCCCAACATTATCTTTGATATGCGGATTTAGTTGTGGATTATTGACAAATTTTGCAATTACTAAGTTTTTAGTATTTACCCACAGTGAAGCAAAAACGAGATGGCAATTGCTTAGGTTTATTTTGGTTGCCATAGTAGTATTGGTTTGTAATTATTATTTTATGTGGTTTTTAACTGCACAATTGCACTGGTTTGCTACTATTTCAAGAGCAGTTTCAGCTGTTACGATTGGTATTTTTAGTTTTACAGCCCACAAGTTTTTTTCATTTAAATTATAATATAAATGATTGAAACCTCCGAAATAAAAGCTTTTTTAGACGCCCGTGATAAAAAGGGCTTGAAAGACTTTCTTTCGGAGTATAGTGCCGAAGAAATTGCCGATTTGCTGAATCACTTAGAAGAGGAGAATTTGCTACTTGTTTTTAAAGCCATTGACCGTGATATAGCATTTGCTTCATACGAATTATTGGATATTAATTTTCAAATAGCTTTACTTGATTTGCTACCAAACAAATTGGTTACTCTCATCATAAATGACATGAGTCCTGATAAACGAACAGCTTTATTTCAGGAGCTAGACAATGAGATGTTGAACAAGCATTTAAAGTTACTCACTTTGAGTGAAAGAACTGTGGCATTAAATTTACTTGGATATCCCGAAAATTCAATTGGGAGATTAATGACACCTGATTATATTGCCGTTAAAGCAAATTGGACAGTGAATGATGTATTGAATTTTATTAGAAAATATGGTGAAAATTCTGAGACATTAAATGTAATTTATATTATTGACGACAAAGGAATATTAGTTGATGACATAAAAGTACGAGAAATATTAATTGCACATCCCGAAACGCAACTTCAAGAAATAATTGATGGTCGCTACACAGCACTATCAGTACTTGATGATGAAGAAGTTGCTATTAATGTATTCAGTAAAAATAATAGAGTTGCCTTACCAGTTGTTGATAAAAATGGATTGTTGTTAGGTATTGTTACAATGGATGATGTGTTGCGTTTGTCAAAGGAAGAAGACACCGAAGATATTCAAAAAATTGGTGGGGTGGAAGCTTTAGAAGAACCCTACATGGATGTTCCTATTCCTTTAATGATAAGAAAAAGAGCGGTGTGGTTAATTGTGTTGTTTTTTGGTGAATTATTAACAGCAAGTGCAATGGCTTTTTTTGAAGATGAAATTGCAAAAGCAGTAGTACTCGCTCTATTTGTGCCATTAATTGTTAGTAGTGGAGGAAATTCTGGTTCTCAAGCAGCCACCTTAATTATAAGAGCAATGGCACTAGGAGAAATAACCATTAATGATTGGTGGCGTGTATTAAAGCGTGAAATAATTTCGGGTTTTGCCTTGGGTTTAATACTTGCCATTATAGGATTTATTAGAATTGGCATGTGGAATTATTTTACACATGTATATGGAGTTCACTGGTTTGGGATAGCAGCAACCGTTAGTTTTTCACTATTAGGGATTGTAATGTGGGGAACACTCATGGGTAGCATGTTGCCTATAGCATTAAAGAAATTAGGAGCTGATCCAGCAACATCTTCAGCACCCTTTGTTGCAACCTTGGTAGATGTTACAGGATTATTAATTTATTTTACTTTCGCTTTGCTATTTTTAAAAGGAACATTATTATAATGATGTTGTTATTATACATATTCAAAATCGAATTATATTTGAAACAAATTAAATCACTTTCCTATGTTATCTAAAAAAATTGAATCAGCAATCAACAAGCAAATTGAACTTGAAGCTGCCTCTTCGCAGTTGTATTTATCAATGGCATCATGGGCCGAAACCAAAAGTTTTAATGGAGTAGCTGCCTTTTTATTTAAACATTCAGACGAGGAGCGTTTTCATATGATTAAATTGGTGAAGTTTGTCAATGAAAGAGGTGGTCATGCATTAATTCCTGCTTTGCGTCAGCCCGATAAAGACTTTAAATCATTAAACGTAGTGTTTGAGCAAATATTAAAACATGAAATTCATGTTTCAAACGAAATTAATAAATTAGTAGATATTTGTTTACAAGAAAAAGATTACACTACCCACAACTTTTTGCAATGGTATGTTTCGGAGCAAATTGAAGAAGAATCATTAGCAAGAAATGTTTTAGATAAATTGAAACTAATTGGTTCAGACAAGGGAGGAATTTACTTTTTTGACCGTGATTTGGGTGCTATGGCAGCTACCAATGTAACCAATGAGCAAAGCGGAGGTAAAGAAGGCAAAGCATAAACTAGGTTATTAAAAAACTTAATTTGCTAAATTTATTTATGGTTTTTTAAACATTATTTAATGTTTAATGTTTATTGTTATTATCCACTAAAAACAATTAAATAAACTTAAAGTGTCGTCTTATTCAATAAAGGATTTAGAGAGAATTTCGGGAATCAAAGCCCATACCATAAGAATTTGGGAGCAACGATATAATATTATTAATCCCAATAGATCAGAAACCAACATTCGAAATTATAATGATGAAGATTTGAAATGGCTATTAAACATAGGCATTTTAAATAATTGCGGTTATAAAATATCGAAAATTGCACAAATGCCCAAAAAGGAAATTGTGGCATCAGTTTTAGAAGTTACTGAAAGTAATTTTGATGTCAGTGTGCAAATCGATAACCTAATTATTGCCATGACAGAAATGGATGAAGAGCGGTTTGAGAAATTTTTATCTTCAAATATTTTGCGTTCGGGTTTTGAGAAAACATTTTTAGAAATTATTCACCCTTTTATGGCAAAAGTTGGGGTGCTGTGGTTAACTAACTCTATAAGCCCAGCTCAAGAGCATTTTATTTCTAATTTGGTTCGACAAAAGTTGATCGCAGCTATTGATGGCATTAGTAATGGCAGTGCTCATTACAAAGGCAAATGTTTATTATATCTGCCAGAGAATGAGTTGCATGAAATTAGCCTGTTATTTGCAAATTATTTTTTGAAGAAAAATGGATTTAAAACCATCTATCTTGGTCAATCGGTGCCTTATAGTGACATTAAAATGGTAGCTGATTTACATCATCCAGATTTCCTTATCACAGTTATTACTTGTTCACTTGCTGATATGGGGGTGGAAGATTATATCGAAAAACTAAGTAGGGATTTTCCAAACCACGGTATTTTTGTATCGGGCTATCAATTTCAACATGCTGCTGTATCATTACCCTCCAAAGTAAAGCTATTTAAATCCCCTCAAGAATTATTGGGATTTGTTGGTGCATAATATATTCATTGGATTGAATCTAACATGCAATAGTTTATAATAGTACACCATAATCCTTTAATGTTTTTTTAATTCCATGAACACTAAACCGTGTTGATTTGGTCATTTTTTAAATTGCATCTTGAATTTTAGCCATTAATTTCTTTGAAATTAGGGATAAATTTTTAAAACAACCCTGGACTTTTTTATTAATGTAAAAGTTTAAATACCATTGCTCAGGCTCAACTTTTCATTTAAAAGATAACAATTATGAATATGCACTTATTTATTTAAATGCAAAAGAATGATAAATAGGTTTAAAATTAAAGCATAAAAGCTCATCCAGTAAAATTTAGATTGAACTACGAGTTATTTAATAATGTTTAATAAAATAACAGATAAAATAAACAAATAATATTTTAACAATAATTAAATTTGTAAAATGTTTAAAGAAATAGTATATTTGTTCCACAAAAAAAATACTATGTCAACTCTCGAATTCAATAAGCAAGTTTTAAATTTTAAGTCAGCATTAGGTTATTTTGCCTTAAGCCTCACTTCTAACACAGAAGACGCTAAAGATTTACTGCAAGACACTATAATGAAGGCTTTAGTATATAAAGACAAGTTTACAGATGCAACAAATTTAAAAGCATGGTTGTATACTATTATGAAAAACACCTTTATTAATAATTATCGCAAGGCAATAAAGGTGAACCAGGTGATAGATAACACCAAAGATTTGTATTTTATGAATATTCCACAAAATAGTGGAGTATCTTCCCCTGTTTCACAAATTTCAATGAAAGATATTAATTTTGCTATTGAATCTTTGAACGATGATTTAAGAGTGCCATTCAAAATGTTTTTTGAAGGTTATAAATACAAAGAAATAGCGGACCAATTTAATCTGCCAATTGGAACTGTTAAAAGTAGGATATTTTTAGCAAGAAAGCAGCTTATGCATGACTTGAAGGATTTCAGATAAGTTTCAAATTTGTAAGAATTACCTAGTATTAAATGAATAAGAAAAAAGTTATAGTTATTGGTTCAGGTTTCGCTGGACTATCAGCAGCTTGTTTTATGGCTAAGGCAGGTCATGATGTAACTATACTTGAAAAAAATTCAAGCCCAGGAGGCAGGGCAAGAAAATTTGAGGTAAATGGATTTGTATTTGACATGGGACCAAGCTGGTATTGGATGCCAGATGTATTTGATAGATTTTTTGCTGCATTTGGTAAAAGTGTGGAAGATTATTATTCATTAGTTAGGTTAAATCCATCATACCAAGTAATTTATAGTAAAAATGAGCAATGGAATATACCATCAACCATAACAGAATTAGGTAAATTTCTGGAAAGTATTGAGCAAGGGGCAGAGAAAAAATTAACTATGTTTCTTAAAGAAGCTGAAGTGAAGTATGAAGTAGGAATAAAAGATTTGGTATTTAAGCCAGGAAGAAGTCTAACGGAGTTTATGACTATAGACTTTTTTAAAGGCTTAATGAAACTTGATTTGTTCACTTCTCATAGCTCTCATGTAAGGAAGTATTTCTCTCATCCTAAAATTATTAGTTTGTTAGAATTTCCTGTTTTGTTCTTAGGAGCCAAACCACAAGAAACTCCTGCCTTATATAGTTTAATGAACTATGCAGATATTAAATTAGGTACTTGGTATCCAATGGGAGGCATGTATAAAATTGTTGAGGGAATAGTATCATTAGCAAGTTCATTAGGTGTTAAAATGAAATACAATGCCGAAGTAAAAGGATTTGATATTGAAAATGGTAAGATTATAAGCGTAAATACTTTAAACAATAAAATTGATTGTGATATTGTTATTTCTGGTGCCGATTATCATCACATTGATCAAAAAGTTTTACCCTCAACCTATAGAAATTATAGTAGTGAATATTGGAATAAGCGAACCATGGCACCATCTTCACTGATATTTTATCTTGGAATTAATAAAAAGTTGAAGGGTCTTAAACATCATAATCTTTTTTTTGATGAAGACTTTGCGCAACATGCTGTAGAAATTTATGATAAGCCACAATGGCCTTCTAAGCCTTTATTTTATGTAAGTTGTCCGTCCATAACCGATTCAAGTGTTGCACCATCAGGAATGGAAAATTTGTTTATATTAATTCCTGTGGCGCCCGACATTGAAGATACAGAAGAAGTTAGAGAAAAGTATTTCAACATAGTAATGAACAGATTAGAAAGTTTGACGGAACAATCAATTAAACCATATATTATTTTCAATAAAAGTTATGCGCATAAAAATTTTATAGAAGATTACCATTCTTTCAAAGGTAATGCATATGGTTTGGCCAACACTTTAATGCAAACAGCAATTTTAAAACCAAGTTTGAAAAGTAAAAAACTGAATAATTTATATTTTACAGGACAACTCACCGTGCCAGGACCAGGAGTACCGCCATCTTTGATATCGGGAGAAGTAGTTGCTAAAGAAATAAATAAAAATAATTAACATATAATGGACCAAAAAGCATTATACCACAAAAACAGTTTTAAGTGTAGCAAAATTACTACACAAAGCTATAGTACCTCGTTTTCATTAGGTATATTATCGCTTAACAAAAAGTTTCGTGACCCAATTTATGGAATATATGGTTTTGTAAGATTTGCCGATGAAATTGTGGATACCTTTCACGAGCATAATAAACTTGATTTAATGAATCGTTTTGAGCAAGATACATATCGTGCCATTGATGAAAAAATTAGTTTGAATCCTGTATTAAATAGCTTTCAACAAGTTGTAAATCAATACAACATAGAAGCTGATTTAATTGATAAGTTTTTGCTTAGTATGAAAATGGATTTAAATAATAAGGAATATGAGCAAATAACTTATGAAAATTATATTTTAGGTTCAGCAGAGGTGGTGGGTTTAATGTGTTTACGTGTTTTTACCGAAGGTGATGAAAAGTACTATCAACAACTAAAACCTCAGGCCATGAAATTAGGTGCAGCTTTTCAAAAAATTAATTTTTTGCGCGATTTAAAAGCTGATTATTTTTTATTAGGGCGTGCTTATTTTCCGGGATTTGAATTGGATAAATTTAATGAGCAAAAAAAGAATCAAATTGAATTAGAAATTGAACAAGATTTTAAAATAGGTCTTGAAGGTATAAAACAATTGCCCTATGGTGCAAGGTTTGGAGTATATGTCGCATACGTTTATTATTACGCATTATTTACTAAAATTAAGTCATTATCAGCAAGCAAGATTCTTTCTGAGCGAATTAGAATTCCTGATTTTAGAAAGTATGCTTTAATTGTGAGATGCTATTTGCAACACACTCTTAATATACTTTAACTATGAAAATGTTGAGTTTAATATTATTTATGCATTTGTGCAATAGTTTACACGCACTCAACATCAATGCTTTTGATATTAATTTTATCAGAAGAGAGTTCAATCTTGCTATTGATAATGAGGAGAAAGCTAATTTCTTATATAAAACACTAGCAAAATCTGCACCATCCTCTAATAGCTTACAGTATGCCTATTTGGGTGCTACTGAGGCATTGTTGGCCAAACATAGCTTTAATCCTTTAACTAAAATGAACTATGTAAATAGTGCTTTAAACAAACTAAATTCCGCTGTTGTTCAAAATAAAAATGATATTGAAATACGATTTATGCGCTTTTCTGTTGAATCTGAATTGCCTAGATATTTAGGTATAAGTAAGCATCTTGAAGAAGACAAAAATGTCATCATAAATGGATTAATAAAAGGAAGAACAGAGTCAGATCAATATTCCATGTATAAAGTATTCGCAGGTAAATTATACCAAAGCAAGTATTGCAACAAAGAAGAAAAAATATTGTTATTGAATTTAATAGCCACATTTAATACATCTAAAAGTTAAGGCCATGTTAAACCTAAATCTTACAATCGACAACCACTCAGGATTTTGTTTTGGAGTTGTTTATGCCATTGAAATGGCTGAAGAAATTTTAGATACACAAGGTTATCTTTTTTGCTTAGGAGATATAGTGCATAATGACGAAGAAGTAAAAAGACTCAAAAAATTGGGCCTTATTACTATTGATCACAATCAATTGGCATCAATTAAGAATGAATATGTTTTGATTCGTGCTCATGGTGAACCACCTTCAACCTATCAAATTGCAATAGAAAACAATATCACTTTAATTGATGCTACATGTCCTGTGGTGCTTAAACTTCAGAATAGAATTAAAAAATCTTTTGACAACAAGGAAAATATTTTTCTATTCGGAAAACAAGGACACGCAGAAGTTGAAGGTTTAATGGGTCAAATTCAAAACAAAGGTGTTGTTTTTGCTGATGTGGCAGAGTTAGATTCTGCAGTGGTTCCAGATGAAATTACAGTTTATACGCAAACTACAAAAAGTAAACAAAGATTTCATGAAATAACAAACATTTTGCGTGAACGTGGCATAAAAGTTAATGCACATGATACTATTTGTACTCAAGTTGCTGATAGAGACAATGAGTTGAGAAAATTTGCCAAGAAATTCGATAAAATAGTTTTTGTAGCAGGAACCAAATCAAGCAATGGTAAAGTTTTATATAATGTTTGCAAGGAAGTTAATGCACAAAGTTATTTTGTTTCAACTTTAGAAGAAGTTAACTTAAATTGGTTTGATAAGGAAAATAGCGTTGGAATTTGTGGAGCTACAAGCACCCCTATGTGGTTGATGGAAGACATCAAGAATTATTTGGCGCAAGCTTAATCAAAAAAATCATCTGATTTTATTAATTTCCAAATTAATTCTGATTCATAACCTTTTGAAAGCGCATAATGTGCCAGTTTGCGTGCCTTTAATGGTGTTATTTTTCCTTTTGTTAATATACTTTTTTTTTCGATAAGTAATTGCAAACTTTTAATGTATGCATCATCGGGTATTTGTTGAAGTGCCTTTTTGATGCAGTAAGGAGATACTTTGTGAGATTTTAAAGCTTGAGTAATTTTTATTTTACCCCAATGTTTTATTCTGAATTTTCCACTTGCCAATTGAATTGCAAAACGCTCTTCATTAATAAAATCATTATTGATTAAGTCAACAATAATATTTTCAACTTCTTCTGTTTTTAAGCCCCATTCATACAGCTTAGTTCTCATTTCTTGCTGTGATCTTTCTTGATAGGCACAATGTTTTTGCGCTTTGGCTAATGCCGCTTTAATATCTAATGGAATAGTTTTAGCTGCCACTTTCAATAATCTAAATAAGTTTGAAAAAGCAACTGTAAATAGGCTTTGCCAATTGTATTTAAGCTATCAGTATAATTTGCATTGGCGCAATTATTCCAATCGTTTGCGTTATTCTGATAATTAAAGGCTAGTGCATTATTTGGTGTTATCCATCCAAAGCCTGATGTTAAGGCATAAAATGCAAATTCATTGGTATATGGATTCATTAAATTTTTGCTCCATTTAAACTCTACTGTTTCTTCATTTAATTGTTTAAGTATAGTGCTGAGTAAATCACTCTGAGTGCCAATAATATTATTTTTTTTACCTTCGAATTCATGATTTAAAACTCCCCCGAAAAATAATAAAGGAATATGTCTATTTAATGGTTCAAAGTAATTCCGGTCGTAATGGGTATGCTTACTGTGGTCTGCAATTAACACAAAAAGGGTGTTTTTGTACCATGATTGTTTTTTACATTCATTTATATAGGCACCAATGCAGCTATCGCTATACCAAGCAGCATTCAAAAAATCTCTTTCACTACCACCTTTTTCTATTTTCCATTTAACAGGAATATCATATGGGCTGTGTGTGCTTACGGTGAAAATTCCAGAAAAAAATGGTTGAGGTTTTTTGTTGAGTTCGTTTAAATGATCAGATAATGTATATTGGTCGTGGATTCCTAATTTTCCTCTAGGAATGATATCTTCGTAATCATCAATATCTTTTATTTTATGAAATTGATTGAAATACATGTAGCTCTTGATATTGGCATAGGTTAATTGTCCGCCAAAATAAAATGAAGTGTTGTATCCAAGCTTAATTAATCTTTTATTAAGGGAAGGAAGTTTGCTAAACTTGGCATGTTCCTTAATAATTGAAGTAGTAGGTTGGGCTGGAAAACCACTGAAAATTGATGCAATGCCTTGATGTGATAAAGTACCACTAGAATAAATATTGGTAAAAAGATACCCTTCGTTAATTAACTTTTCTATTTGAGGTGTTATACCAGAATCACCGCCACAACTTTGAATTAAATCAGCAGAAAAACTCTCTAAGATAAGAAAAACGATATTTGGTTTTGAATGAGTTATAAATTTAATAGTGCTATCTTTTTTTACCTCATATAGTTTTTCAACTTTTGCTTTGGCTAGATTCATATCCATAGTAATGTATGGATTTTTATCTAATGTGGAAGAGTTTTGATATAAACTTCCAAGTAAATTCCAAAGAGAATTAACGCTTGCTAAATTAATCGTATTGTTATTTGAATAATAGGCCCAGCTTTGATTTATGGGTATTTGTTGCAGCCCTCCTCTAATACCTAAGGCAATTGTTGTAGCGCCAATTATTAATAAGGAAAAAGTTTTGACTGCTTTGTATAAAAATGTATCGCTACTGCTTTCAATTCTATTTGGAATAAAATAGTTATATGCCTTATAAAGTGCAACGAGTGACAAAATAACATAAACAAAGAAAATCAAGGTTTGGCTGTAGGTTGCGGTTTCAAATACTTCTGAAGGTTGGCTTAAATATACAATAGCTCTGTAATCAATTTTTGTTTGCCATTCGGCATATAAATTTATTTCTGCTGCACCAATTATTACATAAATTAATGCAATAAGTATGGTGTAAAATTTAATGATTGGTAAAGCAAAGTTTGTAATGAAAAACTTTTGACATACCAGCAATAATAGGGGTAAAGAAATTATATAACTTATCATACTTAAATCTAGCATAAAAGCATGATAAGGCAAACTTATTAACTCTAAAAAAGTGACATCAACTAAAGATTCGTGATAATATAGCAGAAACAACAATCTAACACAGTTGAACAAGATCAACCAATATAGGCTATATTTAAGAAAAAATTTTAGTTGAGAAACTAACATTGAAATGTATTTAAAATACTATTCAATACTCATAATTGGCAATGGCATCATGTAATTGCTGATAAATGGCAGTATTTACTTTCACAAGAGGTAAACGTACATTATCATCGCAAACTTGGAGCATTTTAAGCGCAGCCTTAACACCTCCTGGATTTCCATCCGCAAAAAATAAATCGGTTAAGCCTGTAAGTTTATAATGCAATGTACGTGCAGAATCAAAATTCCCTTGTAAACATAAGTTCACCATATCACAATAATCTTTTGTAAATGCATTTGCGGTTACTGAAATTACACCCCATCCTCCAGCTGCAATAATGGGTAAGGTTAAGTTATCATCACCTGAAATAACCATAAAATTGCTAGGCTTGCCTTTGATGATTTGCATGATTTGCTCCATATTTCCAGAAGCTTCTTTTATACCACAAATATTAGGTACATTATTCGCTAAAAACAAGGTGGTTTGAGCAGTTAAATTTGAGCCTGTCCTACCTGGTACATTATATAATATTATTGGCAAAGCAGAAACTTTAGCAAGCATTTTATAATGTTCAATAATACCTTGTTGTGAAGGTTTATTATAATAAGGTGAAACTGATAGCACCGCTGTAAATCCTTCGTAGTTGAAAGTTTGTAATTGATGAACTAATTCAGATGTATTATTGCCTCCAATACCAATAACCAAGGGGACTCTACCAGCATTTTTAGCCTTAATGCAATTAATTACTTCAAGCTTTTCATCTTTAGAAAGTGTTGCAGTTTCACCAGTTGTACCAAGTACAACAATATAGTTAATACCTTGAGTAATTAATCTTTCAACTAAATTTTCTAGACCGTTATAATCAACATTTCCATTAGATAAAAATGGGGTTACTATGGCAACACCTGTTCCTTTTAATTTATTTTGCATGTTATTTTTTAGGATGAATCATATTTAAATACTTTTCGGTAAGAGGAATAAACTTTTGTAAATCTATATTGTCATCAACACTTAACATTAAATCATAATAAGGTGCATATTTTGGATGTTGTTTTCCAACTTTAAATTTTGCCCTTGAAAGTGCAGTAATGTATAGCAGAGGCGTTTTGTAATTCATAGATAAATTGATGAGTAATTCAAAAGGCTCATGAATAAAATTTTCTACAATTGGGTCATTGGGTTTTAAATACCATTTTAGTTGTTTTCGAGAAAAAAAATCATATTCAAGTTTAGAACTCATTAAAGTGGGTTCTTCTTTTCCATCATAAAATCCAATAGCTCTTACTTTACGTTTATTTTCTTTTAATTTTTTAATATATCTTTTTACTATTTCAAATTCTTCTTTGTCGGTTGCATCAAAAATAAGCGCAATTGTTTCGGCTTCTTCAAAGTTAACCGCTGACTTATTTCGTACTATGTTTTCGAATTCCTTTTTTAAAAAGTATTCGCCAGCTTTTTTCCGTGTTTTTTTTACAATACTCAATTTACTTAAAATTTTATTACAAAATAAAGATATTAAAATGACATTTATAACACATGGCAAAATTTATATTTTAAGACCAACCTTTCAATAGTTTATATTTTTAGTTAATTTTAAATCTAATATAATTGATATTAAAGCCCATTGCTGAAAATTTTTTTTCATAATGTGTTCGAATATTAAAAAGTAAATCATGATGAGCTCCTAAAAATCCAGCTGGTTCATTATAAAGATTGTTAGTATGTAATAAAATCTCAAAATTATTTTCCTTCAATAGCTCCATTGTAAATTCATATAGCAAAGAACTATCCGTTTTTAAGTGTAAGGTACCGCTAGGCTTTAAAATTTGAAGGTAACGTTTTAAAAAAGGAAGTGCTGTTAATCTTTTTTTAATCCTTTTTTCTTGAGGTTGTGGATCTGGAAAAGTTATCCATATTTCATCAACTTCACCTGGAGCAAAGGCGGTAACAATATTTTCGATGCGAGTTCTTAAAAAGCCTGCATTTTGCAAATTATTTGCTAAAGCAATTTTTGCACCCGTCCACAGTCTATTTCCTTTTAGGTCAACTCCTATAAAATTTTTGTCTTTAAATGCCGAGGCCATTGCAGTGGTATATTCTCCTTTTCCACAGCCTAATTCCAACACTATAGGCTTGTCATTTTTGAAGTAATTTTTAAGCCATAGTCCTCGCATAGCAAATGTTTCCACATCTTTTTGTGTTTGTACATGATGGAAAACATTTTCAAATGTTTCAAGTTCTGCAAATTGTTTTAATTTATGTTTTGCCAATTTTTTTCAATTTTTATGACCACAAATCTCCACAATGTTTTTAATTTGTAAAACCAAAAATAACAAAAATTAAAGCTAAACGTATTTTATTAAGTCCTCTTAACTGGGGAATTGGGCATGCCAGCCGCATGGTACCTATAGCGGAACAGCTCAATGCTAATGGCGCTGATATTTACATTTGTGCACATGGCGAGTCTCTTGAATTACTAAAAATGGAATGCAACTATGCTCATTTTGTAGAAGATATTCCATTTGAAGTAACATATGGAAATACGAGTACAAAGAGTATCTTTAAGTTGATGTGCCAACTGCCCAAGATGTGGTTTCAAGTATATAAGGAACACCAACATTTAAAAAAGTTAGTGAAGCAATATAAAATTGAATTAGTAATTTCTGATAATCGATTTGGCTTTTATCATACTCAAGTGCCGAGTATCTTCATAACACATCAAATAAATATAAAGGTGCCATTTGGCGGGGCCTTAATTAATTTTATAAATCATTATTTCATTAAGAAATATACTGTTTGTTGGGTGCCTGATTTGGAGCGAGATGTAGAGTCACTTGCAGGTGATTTAAGTCGTAATAAGCGCTTAAAAAATGTAAAATATATAGGGCCACTTAGTCGTGGAAAACGAGCAAAAGTACTAAATGAATTAAAACCTATAGTCATGTATCTACTTTCTGGTGTTGAACCCCAACGTAGTATTTTAGAGAAGTATATTTTACAATATCATGAAATGTATCCACATCAGGCAATTTTGGTAAGGGGGACCAGTAAGGGTATAAACAAAATTTTGCCCAAGCAAAACCTAACTGTGTATGAAATGTGTAATGCAGGGCAATTGCAAAATTTGGTTTCAGCCTGTAAATATGTTGTTTGTCGCAGTGGTTATAGCAGTGTTATGGATTTAGTTAAATGGCAAAAAAATGCTGTTCTCATTCCTACACCTGGGCAATTTGAGCAAGAATACTTAGCGAAATATTTAAGCCAAAAAAATTGGTTTTACTCTGTAGAACAAAACAATTTCTTAAATTTTGAAGTCACTAATTTGATAGGATATGAATGTCCGAAATTTGATTTAATAGAGACAAATGTTATAGCAATGATTAAAGAAATTTTATAATTTATTTTTCTTCTATTTTAGCTAATAAGGTAAAATCAACTTGCTTACGCAACAAATCTGTTTTTTTAATTTTAATTAAAACTTTATCTCCAAGTTGATAAAACTTACGTGTTCTGCGGCCGTGAAAGCAAAAGTTTTCATCATCAAAGGTATAAATATCGTCAGTTAAATCTTTCACTCTCACCATTCCTTCGCAGTGGTTTTCAATAATCTCCACATACAAACCCCATTCAGTTACCCCAGAAATTAATCCTTCAAATTCTTGTCCTGTTTTATCCAAAAGGAATTCAACTTGTTTATATTTGATTGAAGAACGTTCAGCTTCTGCAGCAAGCTTTTCCATATCAGAAGAATGTTTGCATAACAATTCTAAAGATTCAACATTTAATAAGTTTTGTGCATCGTTTGGTTTGCTTTTTCCTTGATCAATAGCTAGGTAATAATTTAATAATCGGTGCACCAAAACATCGGGATATCTTCTAATTGGAGAGGTGAAGTGCGTATAATAATCAAAAGCTAAACCATAATGTCCAACATTTTCGGTGCTATATATAGCTTTAGCCATAGTTCTAATAGCCAATTGTTCAATCATATTAGCTTCCCTTTTTCCAGCTACATCGCTCAACAATTTGTTCATGCTTTTTGCTATTTGTAAATGGTTGGTTGTTTTTAAACTATAACCAAAACGAGTAATGAAGCCAGCAAACTCTTGTAATTTATCGGGATTAGGATTGTCATGTATGCGATAAACCATAGGACGATGCTTAGCATTTTCCTTTTTTTCTTTTTCAGAATTACTTTTAATCTTACCACAATATTCAGCCACTTTACGATTGGCAAGTAACATAAAATCTTCAATCAATTTGTTTGAATCTTTTGCCTCCTTAAAATATACTCCTAAAGGTTTTCCATTTTCATCTAATTTAAATTTAACTTCAGATTTTTCAAAGGCAATGGAGCCATTTTTAAATCTTTGTTCACGCAGTTTTTTAGCTAAATTATTCAGTGTAATGAGCTCTGAATGAAAATCGCCTGAACCACTTTCTAATATAGTTTGAGCCTCTTCATAACTAAATCTTCTATCACTCAAAATAATGGTTCTACCAAACCACTGATTTAATATTTCAGCTTTATCATTCATTACAAAAACAGCACTGAAGCACAATTTTTCTTCCTTAGGTCGCAAAGAACAAACATGATTGCTTAATACCTCAGGCAACATGGGCACACATCTATCAACTAAATATACCGATGTAGCTCTTTCAATTGCTTCTTTATCAAGAAGTGATCCTGGTTTTACATAATGTGCAACATCAGCAATATGTACACCTATTTCCCAATTTCCATCCGCTAACTTTATTATAGATAAAGCATCATCAAAGTCTTTAGCATCAACTGGGTCAATAGTAAATGTTGTCTTGCCTCTAAAATCATTTCTCTTACTAATTTCTTCAGCTGAAATTTCTAAAGGAATATTTTTAGCTTCATCTTCAACTTCTGGTGGGAATTCAACGGGCAAGCCATATTCAGCCATTATGGCGTTCATTTCAGTATTATTTTCTCCTGGTTTTCCAAGTACACGTACTATTTCACCAGTTGGATTTTTTCCTGAGTCAGACCATTCAATTACTTTAGCTACAGCTTTATCTCCATGCTTTGCGCCATTTAATTTTGTTATAGGGATAAAAATATCTGGGCTGTTTCTATTATTGTCATTCACTAAAAAAGCAAAGTTTTTAGATAATTCAATAATGCCAACAAACTCTTCTTTGTATCGTTTTACAATTTGAATTACTTCGCCTTCAGGTTTTCTGCCACGTGTTGGTAGTAAATAAACTTTTACTGTGTCATTGTTCATTGCTCCACGAACATTATGTTGAGCAATAAAAACATCACTTTCACTCTCCTCACTTATTACGTATGCGCTACCACTTTGTGTAATTTCGATGCGTCCTGTAATATATTTTTCGTTCAATTTAAGTCTAAATTTTCCTCTTTCTACTTCTTCTAAAAAATCTTGATTTTTTAAATCCAATAATAAATTATTCACCAACATCCTTTCGGCTTCAGAATGCACTCCTGCATCTGCTGCCAATTGTTTGTAATTATAAAGTTTTTTTGGATTACGATTAAAAATGCCAATTACATCTTTAAATAATGCACTTTTATTTTTTTGCTGTTTCCCTGGTTTTTTTTTTGACATTTTGCATTAAATAATACACTCAAAGGTAATAAAATTAAACAAAGGGTATCTTATAATTTTACACTGAGTGAAAAATGTTTTTTTTGTTGATTTAGTATATGGAGTATTAATTTATATTTTACTTGAAGTGTTTGTTTTGCTGGCCATATAAACACCGCTAAATATCATTAATGCAGCAGTAATTTTAATAAAATCAATTTCATCTTTTCCTAATATAACTGCAAATAACGCTGTTAAAAGAGGTTGTGCATATATATAAGTACCTGCAATTGCGGGGCTAAGATTTTTTAATGAATAGGTATTGAGTATATAGGCTAAATAGGTGGTAGCAAAAACAACAAAAAATACTTCCCAATAAATTTTTGTTGGCATTGTTTCCCATTGAACCTGCATTAATTGATTATATCCGAAAGGTAAAACAATAATGAAGCCTATTAAAAACACCCATTTTATGACGGTAATTGTATGATATTTTTGCATCAAAGGTTTTACAATAATCAAATACAATCCCCAAGAGCAAGCATTTAACAACACCAATAAATCGCCCCAATTAACTACACTAAATTGTTTGTTGCTATTGGGATTTAAAATTAAAAAAACGGCCCCCGCTAAACCAGTTAAAATGCCTAAAATTCTAATTAAAGTAATTTTTTCAGTTAGTGCAAAATAACCCATTAATACCACTAATATAGGAGTGCACACCATCATAATAGATGCATTAATAGGTGAAGTTAAACTTAATCCTTTAAAAAACATTAATTGATTTGCTGCAACACCAAAAACGCCACAAAAAAATAAACGCAATCGATCCTCCCTGGCAATTTTTTCGTACCTCATAAATAAAGAGGTTAACCAATACAAAATCATAGCGCTTACAGCTCTCAAAAGTATAAAACCACTTGATTGAATGTGACTTCCTAGAACATCTTTTGCAATTGAGTAGTTAATGCTATAAATTAAATTGGCACCGAAAAGCGATAAGTGTCCTAATAAGGATTTATTCATGGCTGCTAAAATAAGCTATGTACCTTCAAAATAAAAATAAGTTTTAGGAATGATAAATTTTGAGAATGAAATAGGTGTTATATTAATTCTTCCTAATTTAATTCAAAATTTGCAGTTAATCTTAATTTCTATTATTTATTAAATTCCTTTTTAAGCAATTCAATAGTGGCTTTGGTGCTGCCAATAAATATTTTGTCGCCACTAATAATAGTTGGTCTTTTTAGAAATGTGTATTCCTCTAAAATATATTTTTTATAATCTTTTTCCTTTAGATCAATTTTATCTAAACCAAGAATACGGTATTTCATTGCCACACGACTAAACAATCTTTCATAAGAGCCTGCTATTTTAGCCATTTCCTCTAGTTGTGTAGATGTTATTTTTTCTTCTTTAATGTCTTGTAAAATAACATCTTTACCAATATGTAATTCAGATAATATTCTTTTACAAGTACTACAGGTTCCTAAATAATATATTTTTTTCATAAGAATTATTAAGTGACTAAATGCGGTAAATAAACATCAATAATTTTATTTTGTTTATTTTGCGTGCTAAAGAAAATAAATTTTGACATCAGAAGCCCCCAATCCAATACAAAATTTTAAAACCTATAGGCTTATATTGCCTATTATAATTGGCCTTGGGGTAGCTACATACATGTTATACAAAAATTTTACGCCAGGAGCTTTTGATCAAGTCAATTTTTCTGTTCAAAGTGTGTGGTGGATGTTGCTTGCCATTTTAATGGTAGTGGTGCGCGATGTAGCATATATGGTGAGAATTAGAGTATTAACAGACAATCTATTAAACTGGCGCAAAAGTTTTCAAGTAATTATGATTTGGGAGTTTGCTTCAGCTGTTATACCACCAAGTTTAGGTGGCGGCTTTGCGGTGGCGATTTATTTGCTAAACAAGGAAAAGGTAGAACTTGGCAAGAGTATATCTGTAATTTTATTTTCCTCATTGCTCGATGGTATCTTTTTAGGTGTAATGGCACCATTAGCATATTTTTTAGCAGGAGGTGAGACCTTGTTTACAAATTTAAATATAAAAGTACCTGATTTTTTATCGTTTATCATTAATGAAAAAAGTATTGCCTTTACCTTTTGGATAGTATATTTTGCAGTATTATTTTATAAACTAGTAGTTGCATACGCTTTATTTATTGATGCCAAAGCGGTAAAAAACTTTTTAGTGGCTATTTTTAGATTACCTATATTAAAGAGATTTTCAATGAAAATTCAAACCACTGGTGATGAAATGATTATAGCGAGTGCTGAGTTAAAGGGTAAATCAAAATCATATTGGATAAATGCAGTTTTGAGTACTTTCGTTAGTTGGAGTGCACGCTTTTTAATTATCAACTTTATTGTAGCAGCATTTTCGCCCGATTATATCAATCACTTGGTAATGTATTGCAAGCAGATTATCATTGGAATTATTAATATTATTAGTCCAACACCAGGAGGAAGTGGTTTAGCAGAAATAATGTTTTCGCAATTTTTTAAAGCCGAATTGCAAAATAATTTAACATTAGCTACAGCTTTGGCTTTATTATGGCGTTTAATTAGCTATTACCCATATATTTTTGCGGGTGTAATAATTTTACCAAGATGGTTAAAAAGAGTATATACTAATTAATACTACAAATACCTTTTGATAGTATATTTGCGATAATTTTAGATATTAAAAATTTATGTCCACTATATCATTTGATAATACCGAAATTGCATTTGCTTCAAAGAGTGATGGCGATTTGAATAGATCTTATTTGTTATTTACTTTGGTAAGTCGCACTTCATGGGTAAAAATAGGCAAAAGCTTAACTAACGTTGCTTTGGGATTGCATTTGCCCATTACAGGAATCATTAAGGCAACCATTTTTAAGCAGTTTTGCGGTGGCGAAAACATTGAAGATTGTTCTAAAGCTATTAAATCATTAGGAGATTACCATATTGGAACAATATTAGATTATAGTGTTGAAGGTAAAGAGGCAGAAGAAGAATTTGATAAAACAGCCAAAGAAACGCTGGATACTATTAAGCGGGCTGCTCATGATTCGAACATTCCTTTTTGCGTATTTAAAGTAACAGGATTGGCTCGTTTTAGTTTATTGGAAAAAGTAACAGCTGCAAGCACACTTACTACTGCCGAACAAGACGAATGGGCAAAGGTTAAAAACAGGGTTCACTTAATTTGTAAACATGCAGCAGAGTCAGGAGTTCCCATTTTTATTGATGCAGAAGAAACATGGATACAAGGTGCTATTGATGATTTGGCCAATGAAATGATGAAAATGTTTAATACGAAGAAAGCCATAGTTTACAATACGGTTCAGCTATATAGAAAAGATAGACTCAACTTTATTAAAATATCACATGGTTTAGCAAAGCAACATCATTATTTTTTGGGACTAAAATTAGTCCGTGGAGCATACATGGAAAAAGAACGTGAAAGAGCAGCTTTAATGAGTTATCCCGATCCTATTCAAAATTCAAAGCATGATAGCGATGTAGACTATAATGCTGCACTTGACTATTGCATTCAAAATATCAATGAAATTGCTATTTGTGCTGGCACTCATAATGAAAAAAGTTCATTGCATTTGGTAAACTTAATGGAGAAAAATAGCATTCAACATGGGGATAAAAGAGTTTACTTTTCTCAATTATTAGGAATGAGTGATCATATCTCGTATAATTTGGCCCAACGTGGTTATAATGTGGCTAAATATGTGCCTTATGGACCCGTACGTGATGTTTTGCCTTATTTAATTAGAAGAGCAGAGGAAAACACTTCTGTTAAAGGTCAAACAGGACGCGAGCTAAGCCTTATTATTAAAGAGAAACAAAGACGAAAAAATAACGATTAAAAAAGACAGTATTTATTATGATAGAATTCGAAAGATTTACTTTGGACAATGGTTTAAAAGTAATTTACCATCAAGATAAATCAACACCCTTAGTTTGCATGAATATTTTGTATGATGTGGGCGCTCGCGATGAACACCCCGAACATACAGGCTTTGCCCATTTGTTTGAGCATTTGATGTTTGGCGGTTCAGTTAATATTCCTAACTATGATGAACCTCTGCAAATGGTGGGAGGAGAAAACAATGCATTCACCAATAATGACATCACAAATTATTATTTAACTCTTCCGGCAGACAATGCAGAAACAGCTTTCTGGCTCGAAAGCGACCGAATGTTGAGTTTAGCTTTTACACCAAAAAGTTTGGAAGTTCAACGTCAGGTGGTTATTGAAGAATTTAAGCAAAGATATTTGAATCAACCATACGGTGATGTATGGCTATTACTAAAACCTTTAGCTTATAAAGTACATCCATACCAATGGAACACCATTGGTAAAGAAATTTCTCATATTGAAAATGCCACTATGGAGGAGGTAAAAGATTTCTTTACAAGATTTTATCACCCTGCCAACGCCATTATGGTAGTTGCTGGAAATATTGAACTTCATCAAGTGAAAGACTGGAGTAAAAAATGGTTTGGGCCAATATCTCCTCAGGACAAATTACCTAGAAATTTGCCACAAGAGCCTCTGCAAACAGAAGCCCGCAAACTAGTGGTTCATAAAGATGTACCTGCAAACAGCATCTACAAAGCTTGGCATATTTGTAAAAGAACTGATGAGGCCTATCGTCATTTTGATTTAATGTCAGATATTTTGAGTAATGGAAAATCTTCCAGAATGTATTTAAATTTGGTAAAAGAAAAGAAAATGTTTACTGAAATAAATGCCTATGTAAGTGGCGATATTGATAACGGGCTTTTTATAGTTTCTGGTAAACTTACAGCAGGTACTAATATTGATACAGCAGAGCTGGAAATTGATAAAGCTGTTTATCAATTTGTATTTGAAGAATTGGAAGAAAATGAACTGCAAAAAGTAAAAAATAAAGTTGAAAGCGTATTAAATTTTTCGAATACAAGCGTACTCAATAAAGCAATGAATTTGGCCTATTATGAATTACTTGGAGATGCAAATTTGTTGAATAAGGAAGAGCAATATTATGCTGCCATTTCTGCAAATGATATAAAACAAACAGCCACAAAATATTTTAACGCAAATAATGCTGTTACCCTTCATTATTTGATGAATGAAAAGTAACAATGATCATTAATAATTTTCAATAACATGTCGATAAATCGTTTGCAAGCCCCTGCGTATTCTATAAATTTTAGCTTTCCAGAAATTACACCAGATAAAGTTATTTTAAATAATAAAATACCTGTTTATATCATTAATGCTGGCTCACAAGCCTTAAGCAAAATTGAAATGGTATTTAATGCAGGTAATTACTTTGAAACAAGTTCATTGATTGCCAATGCCACCAACGCCCTTTTGCGAGAAGGAACCACATCAAAATCGGCTGGAGAAATAGCTGAGTTGCTCGATTATTATGGGGCATTTTTAGAAACAAGTGTTTATAAGGATAAAGCATCTGTTATTTTGTACACTTTAAATAAACATCTACATCACACATTGCCAGTATTGGTAGATTTGGTGCAAAATGCAATTTTTCCTGAAAAAGAGCTGCATCTTTATAAAACCAATCAAAAGCAAAAGTTTTTAGTAAACCAACAGAAGGTTGATTTTATTGCTCGCAATCATTTTAATAATTTACTATTTAAAAACACGGCCTATGATCAATTTGTAAAGGAAGAAGACTATGATGCCTTATCACAAATGCAAGTTCAACATTTTTTTAAAGAACGATATTCCGGAAGTGGTTTATATTTGGTATTGGCTGGCGCTATTACTGACGATGTTATAAATCAAGTTAAAGCAACAGCTGGTACAATAGTCCTGAAAAACGAAGAAAGTAAAAGCCAGTATTCAAATTTAAATCATGGGCGAGCCGAATTATTTATTGAAAAACAAGATGCTATGCAAAGTGCCATTAGAATTGGCAGGAGATTGTTTAATAAAACACATACCGACTATTTTGGGATGCAAATTTTAAATACTGTTTTAGGCGGATATTTTGGTAGCAGATTGATGAGTAATATTAGAGAAGATAAAGGTTATACCTACGGTATTGGTTCGGGTATTGCATCACTTTTACATGATGGTTTCTTTTACATTAGCACCGAAGTCGGTGTTGATGTTACCAAGGCAACCCTAATAGAAATTTACAAGGAAATTGAAAAATTGCAAAATGAACTCATCAGTGATAATGAGTTGGATTTGGTTAAAAATTACATGTTAGGTACCTTTTTAAGAAGTGTAGATGGACCTTTTGCGATGTCCGAAAAATTTACGGCAATTAAAGATTATGGTTTAACTAACGAATTTTACCATACATACGTAAACTATATAAAACAAGCAAAAGCCGAGGAATTGATGTTATTGGCTCAAAAGTATTTGAGCAAAAATGACTTGAGTGAATTGGTGGTTGGTAAAATATAGCGCCCAATATTGCATGTTTTCAGAATTTTATTATTACTTTTGTAAGTCGATATAAAAAAATGAAAAAAATATTTTTATTATTACTGTTGTTTGTGTTGTTCAAAAATCAATGTTTTGCGCAGCCTATGTCAGCACCTGCAATAAACACAATAAGAATTATTGATGACACTTCGGTTGAGTTGTGTTGGCCAATTGCCCCTTCTCAAAATGGGAACACTTTCAATGAATATCAGATTTATTATTCAGATGATCCCACAGGCACTTTTACTTTGGTTCAAACTATTCCAACTATTAATACCTTAACTACTACCATCACTGCTTTGCCAATTGTAAATGGCTCAAGGTATTTTTATGCTGTTACTCGCTTTAACACCAATCAATTATCAGTAAATTCTGATACTATTCGCTCTATATTACTTAATGTTGCGCAAGCCGCCAATGGCCATATGGTTTTAAATTGGAACACCATTCACAGTCCAGTTGTACCCGGTACACAAGGTTTTACTACTACTGAGGGAACATTTAGAATTTATCGAAGAATTTTACCAGCACCTGGCTTCACCCAAATAAGCAATAGTATTACCACAACTACCTATAGCGATAGCACAATATGGCATCCAGTATGTAATGAAACCATTTTTTATAGAGTTGAATGTGGTGATTTGGTGGGAAATTGTATTTCTGTGAGTAATGAACGAGAATCTATTTTCAGTAACACTATCCCTGATCCTCCAACTTTGCAAGCAATTACTGTAACAAATATTTTACCACTTCAGGATGTTACCTTAACATGGGATATTAGCCCTTCATTAGATGTGAAAGGATATTATATTTATCAATTAAACCCTGCGACAGGAAGTCCAATTCAAGTAGCCGATGTGCCAGGAAGATTAAGCATTACCACTACTATAACCAATTTACAAGGAGCATTGCCTAACTCAAGAGCCGAAAATTTTAGGGTTGCGGCATATGATAGCTGTAACAACACAAGTTCTCCAAGTGGTGGTTTTCATCAAACAATTTTTGCTCAAACTACTTTAGATGCATGTAATGGCATTATCAATTTAAATTGGAATTCATATAAAGGTTGGCCTTCAGGCGTGGCATCATACGAAATTTATGTAAGTCAAAATGGAAGCCCTTTTGCGGTATTAGCTACTTTGGGCCCTAACGATACAACTTATCAGCATTTTCCATTAATTCAATCTACACTTTATGCATACAAAATTAAAGCATTGGATGGCAGTGGATTTTTATTTTCAGAATCTAATGAAACTAGTATGATTGCTGATGTCCCGGTAAGACCAGCATTCTTATATTTTAAATATGCAACTGTTGTTAATAACCGAACAGTTGATTTAATGATATATCATGACACACTTGCGGATATTCGTGAATATGTTGTTTTTAGATCAGATAATTCTGGCGATACCTTCGATTCGGTTGCTGTTCTTCCATTTGAGCCACATAATTCGTTTTTAACTTTTACTGATACTACCAAGTGTTTAACTTTTAAGAAGAGTTATGTTTATAAGGCAGTTGCTATTGATAGTTGTTATCAACCAGTTTACAACTCAAATAATGTAGCTAAAACTATTTTCTTGCGTGCTGCAACTGAATTAAACATGGAAAACACCGTAACATGGTCAGATTATGAAAACTGGACAGGTGAGGTGCGGTCATATAAAGTTTTTAGAGGTTTTCAAGGTGTCTTTAGCGATATTCCTGCAGCCACTATACCTTTTGGAGAAAATACCTTCACTGATGATATCTCCAATAGGGTATCAAAAGATGGCGAGTATTGTTATTATGTGCAAGCATACCAAGGCTTAGATACATTAAATTTCTTTGCAGATAGCAGTAGGTCTAATAAAATTTGTATCAAGCAAATGAAAACTTTTTACATGCCTAATGCTTTTCAACCCGATGGAATTAACAAGCAATTTAAGCCAGCATCTACCTTTTTAAACGCGAATAATTACAAATTCCAAATTTTTACTAAGTGGGGCGAACGAGTGTTCGAAACTATTGAGCCATCTACAGGCTGGGATGGAACAATTAATGGTAGAGAAGCAAGAATGGATGTTTATGTGTACCGTATTACCTTTCAAAATGAAGATTTTGAAACACAAGAATACCGCGGAACTGTTACTCTGTTGAGGTAAATTAGTAAAACAGTTTTCCTTCTTTTACTTTTTGTTTTAATAATGTACTTGGGCGATATCTATCATCGCCAAACCATTCATGCAGTTCATTCAGTTCCATTAAAATTGTTGCAGGGCCTAGTTCATCGGCCCATTTCAATAAACCTTGTTTGTAATTCACGCCTTTTACCATTGCCAAATCTAAATCTTCGCGCGTGCCAATTTGTAGTAATAAAGCTTCAGCAGCTTCATTAATTAACATTGAAATGATGCGTAAAAATATTTTTTGCATTAGTGCAGCATCAGTATTGGCTGTTGGTAAATTGGCATTACTATAATCATAATAACCTTTACCAGTTTTTCTACCAAATAAACCAGCTTCAAATAATCTTTTTTGTGTGAGTGAAGGACGATAACGTGCATCATAAAAAAATTGTTGCCAAACTGTTTCAGTAACACGGTAATTTACGTCATTGCCAATAAAATCCATCAACTCAAATGGGCCCATTTTAAAACCACCTAAGGTTTTCATGGCGTTATCAATGGTAGCAAAATCGGCTAAACCTTCTTCATATATTTTAATGGCTTCGCCATAATAAGGGCGAGCCAAACGATTAACAATAAAACCAGGAGTATCTTTAGCTTTAACAGTTACCTTGCCCCATGATTTGAT
>DAORKI010000002.1:0-10173 GCA_035439485.1 Bacteroidia bacterium | reverse complement strand
CCATTACTTGCTGCCACTTGAGCAATACCAGCACCCATAGCGCCTGTTCCTATTATTCCTACTGTAATTGACATAAGATTTTTTTTAGTTTCAAAGTTGCAAAATAATTTGAGTTTTTGGGTAAATCATCTATAAAAAAAGACCAGCTAGAATTAAATCCAACTAGTCTTTTACAGCACAATAATGTATTTATTTACTTCCTAATAACTATTTTATCAGAGAAAACCTCATTGGCAGAGTTGATTTTTACAAAATAAATTCCATCAGCTAAAGAGCTAAAATCAACAGTTTGTATAGCTGAAGCGTTTAATTTAACTTTTTCTACTTCCTTTCCAGCAATATCAATTAAAGTCAATTGTGAATTTACAATTGGTAGCCCCATATCAACAATTATAACACCAGAGGTTAGTTTAGGGTACAATTTAATTTGATTCAATTGATTGGAAGCATTAATTCCTGTGATGCTGTCAAGAATTGTAATTTCGTAATCTTCACTTTCGCCTGAAAAGAAATCGGTACAGGCATCAGCAGCACCGTTGGTATTTCCTGTACCGCGGCTTCTGATTCTCATTCCAGTTATTCCAGGAGTTGCATTTCCAGGTACGGTAAAGTTAATGGTATTGGGCACTGTTGAAGCTGATGTAGTGCAAACTTGGTACCACTCGCTTGCTTCATAAATATTATTTCTATTATAGTCAATCCAAGCAGAAATAATATTATTGGTATTGGTGGTAACTGTTAAACTATAGCTCAAGCCACCTTTAATTGAGGTAGTTACTGTTGATGCTGGGTAAAATGAGTATCCTGAATATAAATTCAATGTGTCGCAGTTACTGATATTAAGTAACGTATTTAAACTCACACTTATTATGTAATCAGTAGCATTGCACAATGGGCTCACTGGATAGCAATAGCAACCTATTGTTGGGTTTAAAATTACTTGTTCAGCAGGAATGATTAATGTATCGGTGCCACAAGTAGAAATTCCTGAGAAAAATGTGGTGCTTGATACATTGGCTGTATATGTTAAGCCTATTGCACCTGGAATTGGTGTAAAATTAATACCATCACTTGAGGAAGTCCATTGAAATGGCAAGGCTGCTGCAGATGGATCAGGTGTAAAGGTTAGATTAACAGTACCGTTATTGCAAAAAACAACAGAGTCGGCTGAAATAGAGCCTCCTAATGTGATTCCAGCGCAAGGGTCTGTTTGATCTTGAATTACAATATTATCAATGGCCCACCACCAGTCATAGTCGCCAGTGTATGTAAATTTAAATTTAACAGATGCACTTCCTGCAGCGGCTGCTATATCATAAGAAGTTAAAATAGCTGTTGGGTAACCTAAACTAATGGAATCATATACCAAGGTACTCCAAGTGGTTCCGTTGTTGATACTCATTTCAATTTTTCTTGATGAACCACCAGTGCTTGGTCCTGCTAAAGGGCGATATTGTTGGTCAAGCATTAAATATAATTGACCACTTGCAGCAGTTAAATTAATGGTTTCAGTAGTTAATGAAGCAAATTCTGGAATATTGTCATTGGTTGAACCTTCATCGCTATCGAAAATGGCAAAATTTGCATCAAAACCTGCACCAGTAATTACTCTTGAATAGGGATTGTTAAAATGCCACAAATTGCTTGCAGGTAAACCCAAGCTATCGTTTAGCCATCCAGCTGGTAAGGCACTGGTGCCAAAATTTTGTGTGTAATAAACTGTTTGAGCTTGCATATTTATTTGAAACAAGCTTACCAACAAAATAAGAAAAGGTAATTTTATTTTCATGATAATTTATAAAGATATTTTAAAATTTGGCGCGAATAACGTACTTTTTAACATACTAAACAACTATCAGTTATAAATCACAAAAATATTAACCATTATTTTTAAATGAAAAAGGGATAATTTGCTTATTCAAAGGCAACATAAACTACCTTTGTAGCTTCCTTTAGAAGATTAATTTATGAAACTAACATTAGCATTTTCACCTTGTCCAAACGATACCTTCATTTTTGATGCATTGGTTCATCAGCGTATTGATACTTTAGGTTATGAGTTTGAAGTTAGTTTAGCAGATGTAGAACAATTGAATCAAATGGCTTTCAATGAAAAGATGGACATTACAAAGTTGAGCTTTCATGCTTTAGCACATATAACAAACCATTATCAATTATTGAATGCTGGAAGTGCTTTAGGTAAAGGTTGTGGCCCTTTGTTAGTGAGTGCCAACAAGCATTTAAACAAACCTATACATCAATTAAAAACAGCCATACCGGGCAAATACACTACTGCCAATTTTTTACTAAGTTTGGCTTATCCTGATTTAACTCAAAAAGAAGAACGTATTTTCTTTGACATTGAAGATGTGGTACTTGCAGGAGAGTTTGACGCAGGTTTAATTATTCATGAAAATCGTTTTACCTATAAAGAAAAGGGTTTGCAATTAATTAAAGACCTAGGTGCTTTTTGGGAAGAATTTTCAGGCGCTGCAATTCCTTTGGGTGCAATTGCTATAAAACGAAACATAAGCGAAAAGGTAAAAAAAGATATTGATTTCTTAATCAGGAAAAGCGTGGAATTTGCCTTTAGTAATCCGGAAGCTTCTTTAGCATACACAAAAATGCATGCACAAAATATGGATGAAAATGTTATGAAACAACATATTGAGTTATATGTAAATCAATATAGTATTGATTTGGGAGAAGAAGGCAAACGAGCAGTTCGCCTTCTTCTTGAAACGGCTCTTGAAAAGCAATTAATTCCTAAAATTACCGAACCATTGATTGTTTAGTTAAAAAGGCAAATCATCTGGTTCACTTGGTGTAAGTGCCTCAGTTATAACTGGGGGTTGGCTTGCTGGAGTTGCCGTGTTTCCTTGCTTATTGCTTTCTATTTTCCAAGCTTCTAATGAGTTAAAGTATTTTAATTCGCCTTGTGGGCTAGTCCATTCGCGGCCTCTGAGATTAAAATGAACTTTTATTTCGTCACCAACATTAATATTTTCAATTAGTGAACAGCGGTCTTGTGTTAATTGAAATGAAAGCATTTGAGGATATTGCGAGCTATTTTCGGTTAACACAAACTCGCGTTTGCGAAACTTATCCGAAACTTGTTGTTCGGCTTGTTTTGATTTTAAGGTACCTGAAATTTGAAACATGATATATAGTATTAAATTGTTTCTGATAATAAAATTTTCCAAGCTGTGTTGGTATCATTTTTATTTAAAAAATGTTTAGCAGCCTCATGGCGGGCGTTTTCTCCCTTTTGTTTAAATTTAAACTCTTCACTCACCAAGATAAATTCTGATGACTGTACGTACAATGAGATGTCATTTTCAGAAGGAATTTGTTCAACATTCCCTAGTTTACCTAAATCATTGCCAGTTAAAATATGACTATGTTTGATATTTATTGGGATTGCATCAACACCAATACCAAGCGTGGTTAGAGGCTTAGGCACTTCAAAAAGAGCATTACCCGAGTTTCTACTGTACCAATCACCTCCTAAACGAGCAACTAAGTCAATTTTATGTTGATCAATACGACCTTGTTCATCCAAAATACTTTCCTGTATATGCACCAATAATATTTCACAAACGATAAGATTACCAGCTCCTCCTTGATCTCCTAAAGCTATCACTTCCTTTACTTTACATTCCATTTGAACAGGACTTTCTTTAACTCTAAAAGGTTTAACTAGTTCAGATGGAATAGCTGTAAAACCAGCTTTTTCAAATTCATTAACCCCATAAGGATATTCAGTACTTGACAAGGACATTTGCTGTACCATATCATAATTAACAGCATTAAGCACCACTTCTGCGGTGTGCTTAACATTTTCAAGAGTGTGTTTTGTGGTATTATCTCGAACTCTACGTGCTGGCGAAAAAATAGCAATTGGAGGATTACTTCCAAACACATTATAAAAGCTGAAAGGACTTAAATTAGGGGTGCCATCTTCATTTACCGTGCTGGCAAATGCAATGGGGCGTGGGGCTACAGCCGATAATAAATAGGCATGTAGTTTTCCAGTGGCAATATCTTTAGGTTTTAATGTGAGCATAAATTAACACACAAAAGTAACAATTTTTTATTGATTTTTTTTCATGAAATTAATTCCTTTCGATTTTAATATGTATAAACACCATTAATATTGTTTAAAATTGAAAATATATCAAATAATAGCGGTAAAATGAGAATTACTTCAATTAAAAATCAATAACACAGCTATTTAAACATACAGATAATTCATTGTTTTAATTAGGTTAATTCAATAAAATATTGCTATTTAACTTATTGTGAATAGTTTTACCACCGTTTTAAATAGAGCATTCATGCGTGAATTGTATAGTTTTTTTGTTCGATTATATACTTTCTTAATTTATGTGACATCGCCATTAAATGAAAAGGCGCGTCAATGGAAGAAAGGAAGAAATAATTGGAAATTGAAGCTGAAAGCAATTGATTTCCAAAACCATGATGTATATTGGTTTCATTGCGCAAGTTTAGGCGAGTTTGAACAAGGCAGGCCACTCATAGAAATGATTAAACAAAGAGGGAATTATAAGATATTGCTTACTTTCTTTTCTCCTAGTGGATACGAGCTTCAAAAAAATTACAAAAATGCCGATTGGGTGCTGTATTTGCCAAGTGATACGCTTACAAATGCGCAATATTTTGTTGCCCATGTAGAACCAAAGGCTGTATTTTTTATTAAATATGAATTTTGGTTTAACTTTTTACATGTTTTGCAGCAAAAGAAAATTAAAGTTTTCTTAGTTTCAGGTGTTTTTCGTGAAAATCAGCATTTTTTTAAATGGTATGGTCAATGGTTTGCGAGGCATTTAAGTGCATTTGATTATTTTTTTGTTCAAAATCAGTTAAGTTTGAATTTACTAGGTTCAATAGGCTATCAAAACGCTATAATTGCAGGTGATACAAGATTTGATAGGGTTTTACAAATTAAACAACAAAATAAACGCTTTAATGATGTTGAATTGTTTATTGGAAATGCAAAAATTTGTGTAGCTGGTAGCACCTATTTGGAAGATGAACAGTTACTAGCAGCAAGTTTAAGAAAATGTATCTCAAAAAATATACTTTTTAAATTAATTGTTGCTCCTCATGAGTTATCAGAAAATAGATTATTGGCTTTGGAAAAGTTATTCAATGCCAATGATACTGTGAGGTTTTCGAAGTTTGTAAAAGCTGACCAAAACAAAAAAGTATTAATTATTGATAATATTGGTATGTTATCATCATTATACAATTATGCTACCTTGGCATACATTGGAGGTGGTTTTGGAAAAGGAATTCACAATTCCTTGGAGGCTGCGGTTTATGGCAGACCGCTTATATTTGGGCATAATTTTCAAAAATTTGAAGAAGCCAAAGCTTTAGTAAAAAATGGTGCTGCTTTTGTAGTTAACAATGAAGATGAAATTAAGGATATTTTGATTAAATTTCTATTGGATGAAGAGCTTGTAATAAAAGCAGGTCAAAAAAGTTTAGATTTTGTGCATTCAAATCAAGGTTCAGTAAATAAAATTTTGAATTTACTGTTATTAAAAAACATCATTAAATAAATTCGGCTCAATTTTTGGAAATAGCATATTTATAAAATTACAATTCTATGAACACGACTAAAATAAAATCCAAATTTCTTCATTTTTCAACTATAATTTTGATGATTTTTATTGCTTCTTGTGCTCCGGAACCAACAGAAGAACCAGTTGCTGATTTTACTGGAACATGGACATGTAATGAAACCACAAGCAACCCAGCTGGTTCTTCGAGTTATTCGGTGCGATTAAAAAAAGTCGGTAGCAGTGTAAGTGATTATAAAATCGAGAATTTTTATAACCTTGGTTTTAGTAATGAAGCTTCAGTGAATATTGGTAGCTCGTCAATCACCATATCATCACAAACTATTGGTTCAGGAAATTCGGCATTTACAGCAAGTGGGAGCGGTTCGGTGACTACTTCAACCAAATTGAGCATGAATTATAAAATGGATGATGGGAGTGGAGCTATAGATAATTGCACCGCAACATTTACAAAACAATAACTACAAACAGCCAGTTCTTCCGCCATCTACAGGTAGGTTAATTCCGTTGATGTAGGCAGCAGCAGGGCTAGCTAAAAATGCAACAGCAGCTGCAATTTCGTGTGCATCAGCAAATCTACCTGCAGGAATTTCATCAAGCATTTCCTGGGTTATTTTATCACTCGACTCATTTAACTTTTGTGATTTATTTGAGATAATTCCTTGTAAACGTGCCGTAGATGTTGCACCAGGTAAAACATTATTTACAGTAATTCCATGCGCTGCAACTTCACTTGACAGTGTTTTAGCCCAATTAGCCACCGCAGCTCTTACAGTATTTGATACACCTAATCCTTTGAGAGGTTGTTTTACAGAAGTTGAAATGATATTGATGATACGTCCATAGTTTTCCCTTTTCATAAAGGGTAAAACTGCATCAGTTAAAATATGATTACATATTAAATGATTATTGAAGGCAGTTATAAATTCTTCGATTTTAGCATCAGATATTTTGCCAGCAGGAGGTCCACCTGTATTATTTACAAGTATATGTGCTGCTCCATTTTTTGCTACATAATCATGAATGACTATTTTTAAATGATCAGGATTTGAAAAGTCGGCCAAAATAAATTCATTATTCAAGCCATTGATACCATTAATTTCTAACACTGCCTTTTTTAAGGATTCTAAATTTCGGGCAATTAATACAATTTTTGCACCTAAGGTTGCTAATTCAATTGCTGCGGCTTTTCCGATGCCTTGTGTACTTCCACAAACAAAAGCAGTTTTATTTTTTAAGTTTAGATTCATGCCCTAAAAGTAGTTGATTTGCGTTTAATGGTGAAAAATATTTTTTGTACCTTAGTCAAAAAAAAATTAAAAAATGAAGAACATATTTACGTTTATATTACTCATTGTTACAGCCATTTTAGCCAAAACAAATGCGCAATCAACCATGAAATGCGGTAGTTTAGAAGCCATGCATAAAATGGAAGCAAGCCAACCAGGTTATATTCAAAGTACTCGCGATTTGTTTACACAGTTTCATCAAACAGAAAACAACAGGGCCATCTCCGATACTTTTTTATATGTTAGAGTGGTAGTGCATGTGGTGTATAACACTCCTGAAGAGAATTTGGCAGATTCGGTCATCTTTAATCAAATTAATATTTTGAATAATGATTATGGAAGGATGAATGCAGATACTGTTAATATGCGTCCTGTATTTTCTCCTATTGCAGGTGTGGATTCACGGATAAGATTTTTGCTTGCAAATACCGACCCGCAAGGAAATCCAACCACTGGAATAACCAGAACATCTACTACTAGCACTTCGTTTTTTGATATTTTAGCAGGTGGTTTAGCAGAAGGAGTTAAGTCAACTGCAAATGGTGGGATAGATCCATGGGATCAAAGCAGATATTTAAATATTTGGGTATGTGATATGAGTATTCCTTTTATTGGTCCGGCCATTTTAGGATATGCAGTTCCTCCAAGTGGATTGCCTAATTGGGATCCAGGTTCCACAGATGGTATTAGCGATGGAGTAGTTATTCAATACCAAGTATTTGGTTCAAACAATCCCAATATTTTGTCATTAGGAGGTACAACCTATGCAGTTAAAGGCAGAACACCTGTGCATGAGGTTGGTCATTATTTGGGTTTGCGACACATTTGGGGTGATGCAAATAATTGCACAGGAGAAGATGGCATTGCTGATACACCAAAAGCCAATGATGCTTCGGCACAAGACTGTGATGCTTCAAAAAATACATGTACGGATAATATAGCAGGAATTGATATGCCAGATATGATTGAAAACTATATGGATTATAGTGCCGAAGATTGTCAAAATAGCTTTACTATGGAGCAACTTCAATTTATGCGTTGGGTTATAAGATCTCATAGAACAGACATTGCCACAGTGTCATTTACAAATATGGAAGAACATAAGCTAGGATCAGCAATTATTATTGTACCTAATCCTGCTTCTGAGAGCGTTAAAATAATGAATATGCCAAAATCAAAGTTGAATTTTATAAAGGTTTATGATATAGCAGGAAATTTGATATCATCAAACCAAGTTTCAAACCAACAAGAAACTGTGCAATTAGAAACAAGTAATTTTAATAATGGTATTTATTTATTGGAAATAGAAGGTGAAAATTTTGCAAAGAGACTAAAGTTATCGGTGTTGCATTAAAAAATGCAGGGTGATTTTTAGCTATTTTTATAAGCTTTCCTACATAAATTCATTTCATACATAATCCTTTAAATTGAAGATAAGGATTTGAATTTTTTACAAAGATTTTAAATGAGATATAGTCTTTTACTTATTTTTTCGATTAGTGTTTTTGTTCAAGTTCAAGCCAATCAAAATACGGTAAAGGTTGACTCACTATTAAAAGTTTGGAATAATAAGCAGTTGGCAGATACAACACGTATAAAGGCCATTAAGCAATTGTCGTGGGAATGTTATGCCTTTACAAATACCGATACGGCTGCCATGTATGCTAGTTTGGGGTACGAGTTTGCAAAGCAAAAAAATAACCAAAAGTACATGTCAATGATGTTAAACACCTTAGGAAGTGTGTATGCACTTAAAGGTGAATTTAAGGAATCAATTAAATTGTTTCACCAAGCATTAGCCATTCAACAGAGAATGAATGACAATTATGGAGTTGCTAAAACCTATAATAACATAGGCTATATATACCGCAATCAAAATAATTTTACAGAGGCACTGGAGTATCAATTAAAAAGTATTGAAATGCAAGATAAGTATAACTTAAAAGATTTTAAGTTGGCGACCTTAGTAAATATTGGGATTACTTATCAGGAATTAAATGATTATAACTTAGCTATAAAATATTATTTAAAAGGTTTAAAAATTGCCGAAGAAGCTAAGGATGCTGTTCAAATTACCGATATTCAAAATAATATTGGTTTGATTTACATTGATCAAAAAGACTATGCAAAGGCTTTGAAATTATACCAAAAGAATTTTGAAATTTATGAAAAGGCAAACAATAAACTTGGCCTTGCAATGTCATATTTAAACATTGGAGTTTGTTGTGTTCATTTGAATAGCAAAGACTCTGCTTTAAGTAATTATGCAAAAGCATTAAATTATTTTGAACAGCTAGATGATAAGCCTCATATTACAAAAACCCTGAATAATATTGGAATCATACATCAAAAAAGTCATGATTTTAATGCGGCATTGAATTATTTTCAGAAAAGTCTCTTTTTAAGTAAAAGTATGGGTTCAAAAAAGGATATAGCTGCTTCTTTAGGAAATATGGGTTATATATTTAAACAGCAAAATAAATTAGCTGAGGCCAAAAAATACTATGAAGAATCATTTGAATTAGCACAACAATCAGGATCAATTGATGAAATAAGTAACTCAGCAAGTTTTTTATGGGATTACTATAAGGCAACACATCAATTTGAAAAAGCACTTAAAATGCATGAGATATATGTTCAAACCAAGGATAGTATCTCGAACGATACAAAACAAAAAGAAATGCTGAAGGCTTCTATGAAATTTATGTATGAAAAAAAGGCAACTGCAGACAGTGTTAATACCGCGAAACAAATAGAAATTAAAAATGTGGAGTTAAATAAACAAAGAATCCAAATTAAAGCAAAACGAAATGAGCAAATAGCTCTCATACTTGGATTGGCCTTAGTGATAATTTTTTCAGGATTTTTGTATAATAGGTTTAGGGTTATTCAACATCAAAAAGTAATAATTGAAAATGCGCATCAATCCTTAGCTATTAAATCAAAAGAAATACTTGATTCCATTAATTATTCGAAACGAATACAAACAGCCATACTGCCCCCTGAACGTATTGTAAAGGAGTATTTGCAGGATTCTTTTATACTGTATTTACCTAAAGATATTGTTGCCGGTGATTTTTATTGGATGGAAAAAATTGGGCACAAAGTTTATGTTGCGGCATGTGATTGCACAGGACATGGTGTTCCTGGAGCCTTGGTTAGTGTGGTTTGTAATAACGCGCTAAATCGCGCAGTAAATGAATTTGGTGAAAGATTGCCTGGGAAAATATTTGACAAAACTAGGGCACTTGTACTTGAAAGTTTTGCTAAAAGCG
>DAORKI010000001.1:135881-141043 GCA_035439485.1 Bacteroidia bacterium | reverse complement strand
ATTGATGTAATTGGAGGATAAACAATTGCATTAATACTTCCAAAGTTAAAATTAACAATACCACATCCATTATCATAGTTCATGCTACCTTCAACTAAGTCGCCATCATTTAATGTTGAAGAAACAAAAGGAGAAACAGTGCTTGCTTGGATTACACCATTTACTTTCCACTCATAACTTACGGGAGTAACTGGGCCAAAAATAATAAAATAAGAGCCGTTAAATGAAATAGGAGAACCAACGCAAGCAGCACCACTTGAAGATAATCCTGGATTTCCAACTAACCCTTGGGCCGCAGCATTTATTGTATTCGAGAAAGCTGCTTGTGGAGAATTACAAAAATCAAATGTTTGATATTCGGCTTGATAAGATTCAGAAGGATTGACCACAGTTGTATTTATGGAATTTCCAGACCCAATTCCGGTACCATCACGATACCAATTAATTGTATATGAAGAACCTGGATTTGTGATATTTGCAGTTAAATTAATATTTGTTCCAGGGCAAGGTGATGGAATATCTGATGAAATAGAAATACTCGGTACAAGTGGTGTATTGATTGTGATATAATTATTTTGAGTCAAGTTATTTGAAGCACCCTCAGTAACTGTTAAGCTTACATTTGCTGTTCCAGCGATAGTATAAAACACCAAATGAGGTCCGGCTCCAGTGGCAGTTGGAGGATTGGCACCAGCACCAAAATCCCATGCATAAGTAGTAGAACCAGTTGTGCCTGTTGAAAGATCAGTATAGGTAACTGGGGCACCTTCACAAATGGTAGTTACATCAGCCATAAAATTAGCCGCTAAAGCACAGCCTTGCAGACTAACAAGGGTATCAACACTTGAACCAACACAGCCAACTGCATTTGTCTCAATGACACTTATTAAACCATTGTTTGTTCCAAAATCTACAGTTATACTATGATTATCTGGTCCAGTAGCACCAGATGTAATAATCGCTCCAATTGGAACTGACCATGTGTAGCTAGAGCCAGCATCTAAAGTCACGGAATAAACTTCACCTATTCCGGAACAATTTGGAATCATATTTCCTGTAATTAGCGATGTATTTGGAATTGCTAAAGGATTGGCTGTTACAGCATTACTAACATTGGAAACACAACCGCCCATATCTTGAGTAGCTGTAAATGTTCCTGCTGTTTCAGTTCTTGGATTTCCACTTCCTGCATCACTCCATATTAATGTTCCCACAATACCAGTTGCAGTTATTTCTGAGCTTCCACAATTATCAACAACTGTAAGAATAGGAGCCACAGGCGATGGATTTATTGTAATATAATTTGTAAATAATTGATTACTTGAAATTCCATCTGTAATTGTTAAGCTCACATCATATGAACCAGCAAAAAGATAATTGTGTGACACATTGCCAACTAAATTTGATGTTTGCCCATCACCAAAGTCCCAAAGGTATGTTGTTGAACCAGTAGTTCCAGTAGAGATATCTGTAAAATTGATAGTAGTTCCTTGACAAACAGCGGTAAAATCTGCAAAAAAGTCTGCAAACAAATTACAACTATTACTGTAAGTTGCACCCGCATCTTTGGCAGCAGCCCAATTGGTGTTCATAAAAGTGGCATCATCAACTTGAATACAAGTTAAACTTGGATTATTGGTGGCATTAAAAATAGTTATGTTTGAATTATTTCCGTTTTGAATATTTAAATTTTGCAAAACACTATTCTGGCAATTGAGTATATAAAGATTACTTTGTGATGACAAATCAAGAGTTGTCAATTGTGAATTCTGAAAATCTACAGTCTCTAAAGCAGTATTTACATTTAAGTTAATTGTAGTAAAAGCATTTCCAGCTGCCTGAAGGTTAAGAATATTAGTATTCGCTCCTAGGTTTAAGTTAGCTAATGAATTGTTATTGCAAATTAAATCGAGTAATAATCCATTATTTGATAAATCTATGTTGTTTATCGTATTAAACCCAAAATCTAAATATTGCAAATTAATATTGTTAGAAATATCCAAAGAGTTCAACAAATTGTTGTCACAATATAATAAACTTAACAGTGTATTATTTGAAACATCTATATTAGATATTAAATTAAACCTACAAACCAATTCAACTAAATTTGTATTATTACTAACATCAAGGGCAGATAATTGATTTGAATTACAAGTTAAAATTGATAGGTTAATGTTTGAACTAACATTTAAGCTTGTTAAAAAGTTACTTTGACAGTTCAACTCAGTTAAATTTATAAATGCCTCAATACCTGTTAAATCAGCAATAGAAAGATTGTCTACATTTAAAGTTCCGTTATAGGCTAATGCTTCTGCACAAGAAATTACACCATCACTATTTGTATTAATTGCAACATTGCCTAATAATGCATTTCTAAAATTATTATCAGGGATATTTACTGTACAAGAACAATCTAAACTATATCCTGCTGTTGCGTCTTTTGCTGCAGTCCAATTTGAATTCATAAACGTTACATCATCAACCTGAATACATGATAATAATGGATTATTAGTCAGGTTTAAATTTGTAAAGTTTATGTTATTTCCATTTTGCATATTGAGTGACGAAAAATTATTGTTTTGTACTTCTAAAAAAGTAACGTTGGGGTTACCTGAAATATCTAAACTTGTTAAACCATTGTTCGCAGATTCAATTCTCCAAAGGTTTGGATTGCCTGAAAAATCTAAACTTGTTAACAGAGGGCTACCACTTGAACTCAGTGTTTCAAGTAATGGTAAATTTGATAAATCAAGACTGGTTAAGTCCTCTCCAACTGTCAAATTTTTTAAAACTGGATTGTTTGTTAAATTTACTGATGAAACTGGATTTGCACCTGCAATGACAGTTTCTAATAATGGGTTGCCACTAAAATCTAAATTTGTAATAGAATTAAAAGTACATAGGAAATTAACCAATTGACTATTGTTAGTTAAATCAATACTTGTTAATTGATTGTTAGTTACATCAATTGAAGTTAAGAGCGTGTTTGCCGTTAAATCTATTGATGTAATTTGATTTACTTCGCAAGCAAAAACTGTCAACAATGTATTACTACTCAAATCAATACTTGTTAAATTATTATTTGAGCAGTACAAAGTGGTGATATTAGTAAACGCTTCAATGCCTGTTAAGTCTGTTATACCAAGAAAATCTACATTGATTGTGCCAGTATATGCATTTGCCTCTGCACATTGTATTTCAGTATCAGCATTGGTGTTGATGCTTAAATCAGCTACCAAGGCTGCTTTAAAGTTGGCATCTGGAATATTAACAACACAAGGCAAAGGACAAACAGTACTATATGTAGCACCCGCATCCTTTGCTGCACTCCAGTTGGTATTCATAAATGCAACATTGTCCACCTGAATACAAGTTAATGAAGAATTATTTACAGTATTAAAATCGATCAGATTATTGTTATTACCGTTTTGCAAATTCAGAGTTGATAGCTGGTTGTTCTGGCATTCTAAAATATCTAGTATGTTTAGATTGGAAACATCGAGCGCAGTTAATAAATTATCAGAAACATAAACCGCATGCAATAAGGTATTATTTGTAAAATCAAGGCTCGTAAACTGGTTTAATCTCCCGTCTAAAATGGAAAGATTGGGGTTAGCTGTTAAATCTAATGTAGTTAATGAATTTCCCAAACACTCTAACAAATTTAAGTTCGGACATTGACTTACATCAAGAGTCCCAAACGGGTTATAGGCTCCGTAAAAATTTACTAAGGCAGTATTGGAAGACAAATCGATTGATGTTATGCTATTGCCATAAAGATCAAGTACCGTTAATAAGGTGTTATTTGTTACATCTATTGCAGTTAATAAATTATTTCTTAAACTCAGACTTGTTAAGTTTATGTTGGCTGAGTTATCAAAGGTAGATAACTGATTATCAGATAAAGACAAAAAGTTAAGATTAATATTGTTATTTACATTCAAAGCGCTTATCTGGTTGTAACCTAAATCTAAATAAGTTAGTGCAGTATTTAATGATAGGTCAACACTTGTAATTTGGTTATGCTGGGCAATAAAAGAACTTAATTGGGTAAATGCTTCAATGCCTGTTAAATCACTTATGCTTAAACTACTCACATCGATTGAACCATTGAAAGTATTAGCCTCCGCACATTGAATTTCAGTATCAGCATTGGTGTTTATTGATAAATCAGCTACCAAGGCTGCTTTAAAGTTGGCATCAGGAATATTTACAACACAAGCACAGCTTATATTATAAGTAGCTCCAGCATCTTTAGCTGCACTCCAGTTGGTATTCATAAAGGTGGCATCATCCACCTCTATGCATGTTAAGGCAGGATTATTAATAGCATCAAAAACTACAAAATTATTGTTGTTACTATTTTTTACATTTAAGTTTGTTAATGCATTATTCGAACAACTGAGCGAAGTAACCATAGTGTTTGATGAAATATCAATACTTGTGATTGCATTATTCATTACACTGATACTTTGTATTAATGTATTGTTTGTTAAATCTAAACTTGTTAAATTATTGAATGATGCACCTATAGAGGTTAAATTGGTATTATTTGAAAGATCTAAACTATTCAATTGATTTACTGCACAATCAAGGGTTTGCAATGCTGTATTAGCAGACAAATCAAGCGTTAGGATTGAATTTTCTGAACAGTTTAAATTAAGTAATGCGGTGTTAGATGCAAGGTTAAGTCCTGTCAATTGTGCAATTTCACAATATAGATTTTGCAGTCCAATATTATTTGAAACATCTAAAGTAGTTAATGGATTTTGACCGCATAATAGGGTGATTAGAGCTACATTATTACTTAAATCAATTGATGAAATTGTATTTAAGCTAAAATCTAAAATAGTTAAGGCCGTATTGTTTGTTACATCCAAACTTGAAATTTGAATATTATGACATTGCAATGTTTGTAACAAGGTATTATTAGATACATCAATATTATTCAGTGGGTTTCCACTGCAATTTAAAGTAAGCAAAGCAATATTTGAATTTAAATTAATGCTTGATAAGTTATTCAAAGCACATTCTAATCCGGTTAAAGCAGTAAAGGCTTCTATACCAGTTAAATCATTTATAGATAAACCAATAATATTAATTGTACCTGTGTAGGCAGATGCTTCTGTACATTGTATTTCAGTATCAGCATTGGTGTTGAT
>DAORKI010000001.1:0-135781 GCA_035439485.1 Bacteroidia bacterium | reverse complement strand
CTGTGTAGGCAGATGCTTCTGTACATTGTATTTCAGTATCAGCATTGGTGTTGATGCTTAAATCAGCTATCAAAGCTGCTTTAAAGTTGACGTCTGGAATATTCACCACACAAGCACAAGTAGTGTTATATGTTGCTCCAGCATCTTTTCCTGCGCTCCAATTGGTATTCATATAGGTTGCATCATCAACTTGAATACAAGTTAATGCAGGGTTGTTTATAGCTTCAAATTGGTTTAAATTAATATTATTTCCATTTTGAATATTTAGATTGGTGAGTTGATTGTTTGCACAATCCAAATATTGAAGGACAGTATTTAAGGAAAGATCTAAATTAGTTATTTGATTATCTTCACAATACAAAATAATCATTGCTGTATTGTTGGAAACATTTAAGCTGGATAATTGATTGCCATAGCAACGAAAATCAAGTAATGAGGTATTATTAGAAATATCCAAACTTGTGAGTTGATTATTGAAAGCATAAAAATCAGTTAATAAAGTATTATTTGTTAAAACCAAGCTTGCCAATTGATTATCCTGGCAAGCAAGAAAGGTTAAGGAGGGGTTATTGCTAACATCTAGGCTGGTAAGCAGATTTTCTGAAACTTCTAAACTTGAAAGCAAAGTATTGTTGGTGACATCTAATGTTGTAATTAGATTAGCTCTACAACTAAAATTAGTTAGCGCAGTATTATTGGAAATATCCAAACTAGTTATTTGATTCTCATAACAAAAAAACAAGGACAAGGCAGTATTATTGGAGCAATCTATACTGCTTAATTGATTGATACCACATGCTAAACTTTGCAGTGCAGTGTTGTTTGAAATATTTAAACTGGTTAATAAATTGTCTTCGCAATACAAGGTAGTAATATTTGTAAAGGCTTCAAGACCTGTCATATCTGCAATGCCAAGTCCAGTTACATTAATTGTGCCATTGAAAGCACTTGCCTCACTACATTGAATTTCAGTATCGGCATTGGTGTTGATACTTAAATCAGCAACCAAAGCAGCTTTAAAATTGGCATCTGGAATGTTCACCACACAAGGTAATGGACAAACCACACTATAAGTTGCTCCCGCATCCTTGGCAGCACTCCAATTGGTGTTCATAAAGGTGGCATCATCTACTTGAATACAATTTAAAAGAGGGTTGTTAGTCAAGTTTAAATTAGTTAAATTGACGTTGTTTCCATTCTGCATATTTAAAGTTGAGAGATTATTATTTTGCACCTCAAGGAATGTTACGTTCGGATTTGCTGATATATCCAAACTAGTTACACCATTGCCTGCAAACTCAATTCTATTAATATTAGGATTATTGGAAAAATCGATTGAGGTTAACAATGGACTGCCACTGCAACTTAGCTCTTCCAATAAAGGCAAGTTACTTAAATCTAAACTGGTTAAACCCTGCCCTACGGTTAAATATTTTAAAACCGGATTATTGCTTAGATTCACATTGGTTATTGCATTTGCTCCTGCAATTACAGTTTCCATTAAAGGATTTCCACTTAAATCTAAATTTGTAATTGAATTAAAAGTACAGAAAAAATTAACTAGTTGACTATTATTGGTCAAATCTATTGATGTTAACTGATTGTTGGTTACATCCAAATTCGTAAGTAAAGTATTAGCAGATACATCAATACTTGTAAGTTGATTTACTTCACATGCAAATGATGTTAATTGGGTGTTGGCAGTAACATCAATACTTGTTAAATTATTATTTGAACAATACAAAGTAGTAATATTTACAAATGCTTCTATACCTGTTAAATCTGTAATTCCCAGAAAATCAACATTAATAGTACCAGTATAAGCACTTGCTTCACTGCATTGGATTTCAGTATCAGCATTGGTGTTGATACTTAAATCAGCAACCAAAGCAGCTTTAAAATTGGCATCTGGAATGTTCACCACACAAGGTAATGGACAAACCACACTATAAGTTGCTCCCGCATCCTTGGCAGCACTCCAATTGGTGTTCATAAAGGTGGCATCATCTACTTGAATACAGGTTAATGATGGATTACTATTAGCAGAAAAGAGTGTTAAATTTGAATTATTACCATTTTGCATATTCAAACTAGTAAGCGGTGTACTTGAACAGATTAATTGCGTCAGTAACGGTTGATTTGAAACATCTAAACTAGTGATGGCAGTATTAAAAAGTCCTATGGAATATAAAGCGACATTGTTTGTGAAGTCTATTGATGTAAATGGGGTATTAGCAAAATTAACAAATGTCAAATTTAGATTGTTACTTATGTCAATCGTGTTTAAACCTGCATTACCGTTTAAATATAATTGAGAAAGCGCAATATTGTTACTCAAATCAATACTTGTAATTGTAGTTGACTGACAAAGAAGGATAGTTAGTAAAGTATTTTGAGTTATATCTAAACTGCTTAAGCTATTAGAGCTTACATCTAACTGGTCTAGCAATGTATTTTGACTTACATCTATACTTGACAAACTATTGTTATTACAACTTAAATAAGTAAGATTTATTAGCGATGTAACATCTAAGGAACTAATAGCATTTTCTCCACAACTAAAAGTAGTTAAAGCAGTGTTGTTAGTTACATCTATTGCATTTAATAAATTACTACCACAATAAAGATTTTGCAATGACACATTAGCACTTACATCTAAAGCATTGAGTTGATTACTGTAAAGATTAAGATTTTGTAAAAGTGTATTTGCACTTATATCTATACTCGTTAAACTATTATATGAACAGTTTAAATCAGTAATATTAACAAACGCTTCTATTCCCGTTAAATCAGCAATTCCAAGCGTATTAACATCAATTATTCCTGTGTAAGCACTTGCTTCACTGCATTGAATTTCAGCATCAGCATTGGTGTTGATGCTTAGATTAGCTACCAAGGTTGCTTTAAAGTTGGCATCTGGAATGTTCACCACACATGGACTACACACAGTATTATAGGTTGCACCCGCATCTTTAGCAGAACCCCAAGTAGTATTAAAATAAGCAACATCATCAACTTGAATGCAAGTTAATGAAGGATTATTAGTAGCATCAAACCCATCATAATATGTAAACATTCCGTTTTGAAGGTTTAATGTAGTTAATGAATTATCGCTGCAATAAAGTGTGTACACACTAGGAAATGTTGAAAAGTCTAATGAAGTTAAGTTATTAAATGCACAAGAAATGTGTCCAATAGTGGGGGTTCCCGAAAAATCAATACTTGTTAAGTTGTTGTTGTTGCAATTGATCTGAAAAAGCGATGTATAATTTGATAAATCGATTGTGTTAAGTCCTAATTGAAATACGCCTAAATTTTGCAGAATGCTTGGGTTAGGAATAGAAGGTATTCCTGGTAGAGGATTATTACCTATGGAAAGAAAAGTCAATGCAGTATTTGCACTAAAATCCAAACTTGAGAATTGATTTTGTGCACAATTGATGGAGTATGCTAATGGGATGCTTGAAAAGTCAATGCTACTTATAGCATTATATTCACAACTAAATTCTACAATTAGTGGGTTATTACTTAAGTCAATACTTGTGAGGTTATTGTTATTACAAAACAAAGTTTGTAATTGTGGATTTTGTGTGATGTCAATAGTCGTTAAGCCTGTACGTTCACAGTTCAAAATTTGCAGAGAGCTTAGCCCAGTAAAATCAAGCGTTCCTAAACTTAAATTTGTACCGCAATATAAAGTAACCAAGCCTGATACATCAGTTAAGACCAAAGCAGTTAATAGATTATTGAAACAATTGAGTTCTGTTAATGTGTTGGTGGGTGGTAAAAATAAATCAGTTAATGAATTATCGTTACACAATATGGTCTGCAATTTTAAGTTAGATGTTAAATCCAAACTTGTTAAATTGTTGTTCGCGCAATTTATAGCAGTAATATTTACAAAGGCCTCAATCCCTGTTAAATCTGATATTCCTAAAAAGTTTACCGTAATTGATCCTGTATATGAAGCTGCTTCACCAAAAGTTATTTCACCATCCAAATTAGGGTTAATAACTGAGTTGGTTACAAGTTGATTCTTAAACAAAGCATCCGGAATATTCACAAAGGCATCGCAATCTAAATTATAAGTTGTAATTCCATCAATTGCAGTACTCCAATTGGTATTCATATAAGCTACATCATCAACCGACACGCAACCCAAATTTGTATTGCCAGTTGCATTTAAAAAACCAATGGTAAATACGTCAATATTCTTTAAATTCAGAGAGGTTAAAGCACTACAATTAAAAACTACTATCGTTGTTAGAAGGGTATTATTTGAAAGGTCTAATAAGGTAATTGGGTTATTTGCACATCTTATTTCGGTTAAGTTTGTTTGCATAAAAAGGCTTAAACTACTTAATTGATTATCATTTAATAACAAGCTTTGTAATTGACCATTATTAAAAAGATTAATGCTAGATAATTGATTGTTGGTAAGGTTTAAACTTGTGAGCACCCCATTGTTACTTAAATCAATACTTGTAAGAAAATTATTTTCTAAAAACAACACCTCTAAAGTGAAATTATTTGAAAGATCAATGCTGGTTAATTGGTTATCGCTTGCTACTAAATTTAAAAGCGAAGTATTTGAGCTCACATTAATACTTGTAAGCAAATTATTATTGCAAAATACATATTGCAAATTGGTATTAGCAGATAAATCAAGGCTTGTTAATTGATTATCTGAACAGTTTAAATTGTCAATGTTTGAAAAGGCTTCAATCCCAGTTAAATCTGTAATTCCCAAACCATTCACATTTAAAAAGCCTCCATATACAGCGGCTTCTGTACATTGTATTTCTCCATCAAAATTGGTGTTTATTGATGCATTTGCTAATAAGGCATTTTTAAAATTGGCATCGGGAATGTTGAGCACATTTCCAGAGCAGCAAGAACTGTATATTGTTGTAGGATCTTTTGCAAAACTCCAATTAGTGTTCATAAAGTTTACATTATCTACTTCAATACAACTTAATAAAGAATTTCCAAAACTGGCGCAGTTTAAGAGGTTAACGTTATTTCCATTTTTAATATTTAAACCTGATATTTGATTATTAACACATGAAAACCATTCAAGACCCGGACTATTAGACATATCAAGAATTCCACTAATTTGATTATCACCACAATCTAATTGCCATAGAGAAAGAACAGATAAATCAAATATTCCAACAATTGAATTATTCTTACAGTTGAAGTCATTTAACAATAAATTATTAGAAATATCTAAACTAGACAAATTATTATCACCACACCAAAAGCTGGTTAACAATGTATTCGTTGAAATATCTATGTTAGTTATATTATTTAATTCACAATTAAATTGATCAAGTAGTATATTGTTTGAAACATCAATACTTGTGAGCTGATTCAGACCACATGAAAACTGAACTAATTGTAGATTATTACTAACATCTAAATTTACTAATAAGTTACTATAACAATATAACCTGAATAAAGCGCTGTTCGAAGAAACATCAATACTTGAGATTTGATTGTAGCTACAATTAAAATTAAAAAGGGCTGTATTGTTTGATACATCAATATTGGTTAATTGATTGTTATTACACCAAAACTGTTGGAGTAAAGTGTTCGAAGAGACATCAATATTTATCAAATTATTTCCCCCACAAAACAATATAGTTAAGTTAGTAAATGCTTCAATTCCTGTTAAGTCATTAATTCCAAGGTTATCAATATAAACTCCCCCAGTAAAAGCAGCCGCCTCACTCACCTGTATTTCCCCATCTGCATTGGTATTAATAGCTATATTCCCAACCAAAGCCGCCTTAAAATTTGCATCAGGAATGTTCACAATCTGCGCTTGGGCAACAATTGATAAACTTAAAAGCACTAAAACAATTAGTGTTGATTTAATTTGTTGGATAGAATTTTTTTTCATATTATTTTTTTTACACTAATAATTTTTTCTTCTAATAATGATTCAGATTATTCCTTGTTAATCACTAATTTTTTGTTTACTATTTTATTACCACTCACAAATTTTGCATTGTATACACCATTTGCTAATGAAGTCAAGTTAACTTCAATTTGATTGGTCTTATTGATTGCTTGATTAAAAACTATATTTCCAAACATATCGAACACATATATATGGCCTTGATATAATAAACTATGATTTTCAAAACTTAATTTAAAAATCCCATTAGTTGGATTTGGAACAATGGCCATAGCTAAGTTGTTGGAATTCATACTTTCCTCTAAAGCTGTTACTGTGTATGGTGTTAAAAAATTACCGTTGCCATTTGATATACTTCTTGTTCTTGCTGCCCTTGTCGATTCGCAAGGAATTATCATATTGGCAGTAATTCTATAAACGGTGTTTACACCAAATGATGGGTTAGCATCTATGTAATTGCTATTGATGCTCGCTGGGACAGTAGTTAGAAAGTTCAAATTATTAATGCTTGAACCAGAGTAGATATTATACTCTATAAAATTTTGTGCACTCGAAACATAGTAATTCCATGTTAATACACGTTGATTATTAATTCCAGGATAAACTTTTAAGCCCATGGCTCTGGCTGGTAATGATGGAGCACTTTCTCCCCCACAATTATCAATTATTGTCAAAAGGTATCTTTCTGCAATTATGCTTGCATCTGAGTTTATATCGATATACTCACTTAAAGAATCGTATGGAACAATCGCTATTTGCTGAAAATTTTCTGAATAAAGAGAAGTTTCTTTGTAAATACCAAATCCTAAGATACCTGTCAAAATTGGTTTTTCCCAAACTATTACAGAATGATTATTAACCGAATCTACATCTACCATACATATTTCGGGGCTTGCAAAGCTGCTTGTTGAAACAGGGTAAATCACTGAGCTATAGTTGCAACCTACTCCTCCTTGTCCAATTACTGAATAATTGCCAGCTTGTGTTACACTTATGCTGCTCCCTGTTTGCCCATTATTCCATAAATAGGTCGCAAAACTTCCATTAGCAGTTAGGGTTACATTAGTAAAACCACAAGGACCGCTTGTACCTGTTTGACTAATGGTTGGTGCCGTAAGGGCTGGCAAATTAAATTGAACTTGAACTGGGTCACTAACAACAGGACAACCAGAAGCATTAAAAACGGTTACAGTGTAATAAGCATCATCAGTAACACGTAATTCAGGAAAATTCTCCCCAATAATAGTTACTCCATTCTTATTCCATTGTATAATTGAACCAGTAGGATACGACCCTGGGTTCAAAGTTAATATTACCTCGTTTCCATTGCAAGCATTGATTAATCCATTTGGACTCACAATAGGAGTAAATCCGCAAACATTGCCCGTTGGCACATTACAAACTATGGTTTGGGCACTATTATTTGGATCATAGTTGGTGCTTGTACAACCAGTTGATGGTTCAGTTAGTGTTAAGCTAACATTAAAGTTGCCATTATAGTTATAGGTATAATTTACAGTTGTATTATCATTATCTATGGCTCCACCATCCCCAAAATGCCAATTAAAATCATACAATCCTGCATTGGATGTGGTATTTGTAAAAATAACATTGGCAGGCGCAGTGGTAATATTGTTGGTATTTACAATGAATTGTGGTGTAGGTAATACGCCACAGGTTGCACAGTTTGTACTATATGATGCGCTTCCATCAATACTTCCTATCCAATTAGCAATCATGTAAGCAGGGTCATCAACTTGAATGCAAGTTAAGTTAGCGTTATTTGTAGCATTAAATGCAGTAAAGTCAATATTATTTCCATTCTGTATATTCAAATAGCTGAGGTTATTATTGTTACAATTCAATATTACTAGTGAAGTATCTAATGAAAGGTCAATACTTGTCATTAAATTATTATCGCAGTATACATAATACATATCTGTATTATTTGAAAAATCTAAACTAGTAATTTGATTATTTGAACAATTAATTTCAAATAACTCAGGGCAATTGGTTAAATCTAAACTTGAAATATTATTAATTGAACATGCCAAATACCACAAGGAGGTATTATTTGAAACATCTAAGGAAGAGAGTTGATTTGATGATAAATATAAATATTTTAAAGCTGTATTTGTAGATACATCAATAGATGAAAGTTGATTAAATTGACCGCATAATTCAACCAGCATAGTGTTCGAAGAAACATCTATGTTAGTTAATTGATTATTACTAAAACACAAATAAATTAATTGAGTATTTGATGAAATATCTAAATTGGTCAAAAGGTTATTGGTACAGATTAAAGTATCAATTTGAGAAAATGATGCTATCCCAGTGAGGTCTGTTATTCCTAAGTTATCTACATTTATAGCTCCACTGTATGAATTTGCTTCGCTACATTGAATTTCAGCATCTGCATTAGTATTAATATTAGTATTTGCCAATAGTGCCGCTTTGAAATTAGGATCTGGTATATTAATGGTGCAGGAGCAACTCGTACTATATGAAGCTATTCCATCAATCGCTGCAGCCCAATTGGTGTTCATAAATGATGCATTATCTACTTGAAGGCATATTAAGGCTGGGCAACCAAGGCATGAAAACAATAATAAATTGGCATTGTTTCCATTCTGCATATTTATGACTGTAATTTGCGAATTATTGGAACATTCAAAATACGCTAAACTATCTAAACCAGAAACATCCAAATAAAATAAATTAAGACTATTACAGTATAAGGCATTTATAAGTGTGTTTGAACTCAAATCAAGATTATTAATAGGATTATCATCGCACCTAATATTTCTTAACTGGTAATTTAATGCTAAGTTTAAAACACTAATTTGATTGGATGCACAATTGATTAATTTTAAGTTAGCATTGTTGCTTAGATTTAATGTATGAATTTGATTATAGGCGCATACCAAATTTAGTAGTGATACATTTAATGAAATGTCAAGTGTCTCTATACTATTATTACTACAGTTTAAATCTGTAATGGAGGTAAATGCTTCAATCCCAATTAAACTAGATATGCCTAAATTACTAACATCTATTGCTCCTGAAAAAGCAGCAGCCTCACTCACTTGAATTTCAGTATCAAAATTAGTATTAATTAAGTTGTTTCCAACTAAAGCTGCTTTAAAATTGGCATCTGGAATGTTTACAATTTGTGCTTTTAAAAGCAAGCTTATAGACAAAAAAATATGTACTAAAACTAATTTTATGAATGTGGTGGAGAATGAAATTTTCATGAATGATATTAGCTTTAGCGTTAAAATGTAGGCAAACCTAATTGAAAAGCCTAAAATTAAACAACAATCAGGTTGCAAATACATGTAAAATGGTTGCAACCTGATGTTTAAAATTAACTACTTTTTTGGTGTTTCTACTGTGGAAGGCTTTGCCTCACTTGGTTTAGATTGAACTTGTTGCTGCTCTTTCATTTTTTTCTCTCTATCAGCTTTCATTTTTTCAATGCGAGCATCTTGCATTTTTTTTAATTCTGCTTTTTTCGCTATAATTTCAGGAGTGTCGCCTTTGCCTTCTTTTTCGGCATCTTTAATTTCTTTATTGAGCTGTCCCATTTTTTTGTTGGCCTCTATTTCTTCAGGAGTTGGCATTGGGCGCTCTTTCATCATTTTCTCCCTCTCGGCCATTAGTTTTTTATTACGTTCTTCTTGCAATTTTTTGACCTCTGCTTTCTTGGCAACGGTTTCAGGCGCATCAGCTTTTCCGGCTTTTTCAGCTTCCTGTATTTCTTTGTTAAGTTGATTAATTTTAATCATTTCTTGCTGGCCTGCCGGAGGATTTGCAGCACGCTCTTTCATCATTTTTTCTCTTCTCTCATCCTGCAACTTCTTTAATTCAGCTTTTTTTGCAACTATTTCAGGAGAATCGGCTTTGCCTGCCTTTTCAGCTTCTTGTATTTCTTTATTGAGTTGCCCCATTTTCATGTTCATTTCTCTGTCTGCCTTCATTTTCTCTCCTTGCGCTTTTCTTTCTTCTTCACTCATTGGCTTTGCAGTTTGAACATTGCTAGGCTGTGCAGGTACAGGTGTAGCCACGGCAGCTGAACTGTTATTAGCAGTTTGAGCTTTGGAATTAAAAACAATACTATTCATTGTTAAAAAAACAATGAAACCTAAAACGGTGGAAATCGAGTTCTTTTTCATTTTGTCAAATAAGATTTATATAAATATTTAGCCTTTTTATAGGTCAAATATATGAAATTATCTTACAAACAAAAATTTTTTTGATGTTTTTCTTGATTTAGCAAAACTCACTTCAATCACCTAATTTACAATTAAATTCTAAAGTGATAGTATTGTGCAATTTTGAAATTTTTAATTTACCAAAACCAATTGTTGTTTAGAATAACCGCTGTTATCGGTGACCTTAATCAAGTATGTTCCTTTGCTTAAACCTTGCATATTCACATTGTTAATTTTGGCTATAAGCTTTTCTTGCATAAGCAGTTTACCAGTGATATCGTAAATATTAACTTCCGCAGGTTTATTATTGGCTAATACTAAAGTAAACAGACCATTGTTGGGATTTGGGTATAGTTCAAAATTAAAAACTTCTTGATTCAATTGATGGATTCCATCAGGATTACTTGGTGCTAAATTTCCATTTCCATTAGAAATACTGCCTCTACGTGCAGCTCTAGTACCTTCACATTCGTTTTGCAAAATGGCTTCTACACGATAAACAAAGTTAATACCTGGAGGACTATCCAAATAGCCATTTGCTGGTGCACTAATACTTGTAATTGAATCAAGATTTAACAAATCAATGCCTCTATAGATTACATAGGTTTGAATGTTTTGGGTTTGACTGATGTATTGATTCCAATTCAACCACCTTTGAATTCCAATATTAGCCTGCACTTGTAAAAATATTGGACGTACTGGTGCACTTGGCACTGACAAACCTCCACAAGTATCTTTAGCAATTACCATATAAGTTGATGCCACCAATTGTGGATTACTATTTGGGTCTTCGTATTCACTCAATTCAATATAGCTTAAAGCCCCAGCTCTGGTATAATTTCCATTGTTTAAACTATCTTTCATTATAATAAATGAATCAATCACTGCACTTTGTGGCTTGTAAAAAATCACTAAATGATGCGAATCATCTTCAGTTGCAGTAACTGTGCAAATTTCAGGGATAGGTATTGCTTGACCATTAACTACAAATGGGGCTGAAACTGCATCGCAACCTTGCGCACCTTGTCCAATAACCGTATAAGTTCCAGCCGAATTAATATTAATTGAATTTCCACTTTCACCTGTACTCCAAATGTAAGATGAAAACGATCCATTCGCAGTTAATATTCCATTATTAGTTCCACAATTTGAAGCAGAACCTCCTGTGAGTGAAATTGTAGGTGGATTGGGAGCTGGATTATTAAAATTAACTTGAACCGGATTTGAGGTCACTGGGCATGCTCCATTTAAGAAAACAGTTGCAGTGTAAAAGCCTGCTAATGTAACATTTAACTGAAAGGTATTTTCGCCTGGTAACAAAACCCCATTCCTACTCCATTGATAACTATAATTAGGAGCTTGATTGCATGCTAATAGCACATGACCTCCAGCACAAGAGTTTACTAGGCCATTAGGTGTAATATTTACGATTTGTGTACAATTGTTTATACTTGGGTCATTGCAAATTACCTTATGATTACTATTATTTTGATCGTAAAGTGTATCAGTACAACCCGATACTATGTCAGTAGCAACCAATGCGGTTTGATAAACACCGTTATATAAATAGGTATGTGTATAATTTAATGGGGCATTATATAAAAAAGTTCCATCTCCAAAATGCCAATCAAAATTATATAAAGATGCATTAGGTGTATTGTTTTGAAAAGTTGCACTAAATGGCTGAACTGTAAGTGGAGCACCCGGACTAACCACATAACTCATATTAAAATTTTGAGGAGCAATATATAAATTAATCCCATTATCGATGCCTGTATTCAATGGCAGTGATGCGTTAACTCGCATTCTATAACCTGTTCCATTTGCAGTTGCAGGGATCACTACATTAATGCTGCCTTGGTATAAAACACTCGATAAGGTGCCTATTATTGTTGGATTAGTAAAACTTCCATTGGCGTCTGAAAGTTGTACAGAGAGCACATTTCCATTTAAAAAATTACTACTTGCATGATAATAAACACTTGCTGTTTGCCCAGCACAAAAACTATTTGATGATAAAGAATCAATGTTTATTGTTAAGGCTGCACATGTGTCAATAATATAAACTGTATTAGAAATAACCACATCACTAGGGCATAAATTTGGAATAATTTCGAGCGTAATTTGATCGTTGTTTTGAACCGAACCTGAATAACTGAGTGTATTAACCCCGTTAGCCACAACTATACCATTTTTCTTCCATTCGCAATAAGGATTAATACCAACTATAGAGGTATCAGAAGTAAAATTAAGACTTGTAATGCCACATATTAAATCCGTGTTAGGAGTAATAGTGACAGATGGAGTACCAGCAACATTGGCTACAACAGTAATGGTTTGTGGTAATGAAGTACTATCACAACCAACTCCACTGCTCACCGTTAAAGTATAGTTTCCTGTTTGAGTTGGATTAATTATATTAGAGTTTGCCCCTACAATTGGATTTCCATTAAGATTCCATTGATAACTGTAAAGTGGGTTAAACACTGTACTTAATTCTGTATTAAAATTGCCATCACAAAAGGCTGAAGGGCCAAAAACTGTGATGTTAGATGCTGGTTTACTTACTATGGTCAGCTTAACAAATTGAGTAATTACAAAACCGCAGTTATTATTAATTACACAGTGGTAAATTCCATTATCGGCAACAGTAACATTACTTAAATTTAAAGTTGAAGTGCTCGCTGTTGGGATAACAACTCCATTTTTATACCAATTGTAATTAAGAGCTCCGGTTGCACTAACTGTAAAACTTACATTGTTATTCGGACATGAATTAATGCTACTTGGTTGCGATGTAATCACTGGTGCATCGCAATTCATCAACAACAATTCCGATTGCGCTTTAGACCCATTGATTGAATTAAAATCAAATATCTTAGCGTAAATATTTCCGCTGGCTATCTCAAAAAACACCCCTTGGTCATTTGTACCGCCAAACTCTGTTGTTCCATACAATTTACTATTATCAGATTTTATTAATTTTCCTACTGGGTATTCACCATTTAATCCTCCAAAATGAAAAATAGGAAAGTAAGCATTAGTCAAAGGATTAAAATTAAAAACAACTCCTTTTGAGTTAACACCGCCTAATTTAGTCATTCCATACAAAAAATTACTTGAAAATTCATACATCAAGCTTCCTTCAGGAGATATTCCGGTACCTGCTGAAAAATCGTATACTTTGGTAAAGGAAGAATCAGTAGGATTATATTTAAAAATAACGCCTCCACCATTAGCACCTCCAGCTGATGTAAACCCATATAAGTTGCCATTAGCAGCTTGAACTAAGTTCCCCACAGGAGCGCTACCACTTGTGAAGGAAGAAAACTCATGTCGTTTAATATAATTGTTTGTTAGTGGATTATATTCAAACAAAACGCCATCATTATTAACTCCACCAGCGGAAGTTAGTCCATAAAATTTACCATTATTTGCTTTGATTAATCCTCCTCTTGGATAAGTTCCCAAACCACTGCTTAATGCTAATTTTTGAATAGGAGTTGAAGGGAATGGAAGTGAAGCATCAATTTCATATATAGATCCAAAATTAAAAGTACCACCATCGAAAGTCATTCCAATAAATTTTCCAGTACTAACTTCAATTAAGTTGCCACGTGGATCAGAGCCAGTTGTTCCATTAAATTCTGCAATTTTAACAAAGCTATTGCCATTAGCATCTAACTGAAAAGCTATACCCTTTCCATTCGTACCTCCTTTGCTGGCTGTTCCGTACACCCTTCCATTGCTTGCTTTCATAATGCCTCCAACAGGAAAGCCTCCATCAATTCCTGCGTCATTGAATGAAAAGACTGATGTAATGGTTAAGGTAGCCGTATCTATACTCACTAACATGCCGTTAGATGTGTTTCCCCCGCTGCTTGTTAAACTGTAATACTTACCTTGGCTTGATGATAATAATAATCCTCCAAATGGATTTGCACCAACTCCAAAAAAATCATAAATGCCGCCTGCGTTATAATTTGCCCCATTTAAACCAATAGTAAATACAGTACCATAATTGGCTGGACCTCCATCATAAGTATTACCAGCAAATTTATTTCCAGATGCAAGTGATAGTTTACCTTTGGGATGCCCTCCTGTTAATTGTTGAAAATCATAAAGCTTCAAAAAAGATGTACCATTGGTATCTAATTCAAACATAGTTCCTTGTCCATTAACACCATCTTGAGCCGCTAAGCCATAACACTTTGCTGTAATAGGATGATAAATTAAACTCCCTTCAGGGTTTCCACCACTCAAGGAGCTTAAATCAATATGTTTGGTAAATATTCCTGAACTTACCCTATAACCATATACAACACCCTTGCTGTTTACTCCACCATTTGTGGTTAATCCCATTAAATAACCATTAGGTGTAACAACCAAACTACCTCTTGGATTCTCTCCATTGAGGGCATTGAAGTTAAATAAATTTTGGTAAGAATTACCTGCTATGGTAAATTTAAAAATTACCCCTTTATCGTTTACCCCGCCTCTGTATGTAACTCCAAATAATTCTCCATTGGTTTGTTCCACTAAGCCTCCGTCAGGTTCAATACCTGATGCAAAAGTAAAATCATATAATTTTACAAAGGTACTCGTTGTAGTATTAAATGAAAATATAATGCCACCATTGTTCAACCCACCTTTTGATGTCACACCATACAACAAACCATTATTAGCAAGCATCAAACCACCAGTAGGATTAGCTCCATTTAATGAGCCATCGAAGCTGTACAGCAATGCATATTGGTTTGAAATTAAATCGTAGCTAAACAAAACTCCTGCATTGGAACTTCCACCATCTTTTGTAAGGCCATAAAGTTTATTACTAATTTCTATTAAATCTCCTTGAGGCTTACTCCCTGGATAATTTGCTGTAAACTCATTTAACAAAGCTTGATTGGTTCCATCGTTATTTGTATTATAAATTGTGCCAATAGTACTGCTACCCCCTTGGTTCGTAATACCCCAAATTTTGGATTGGGAAAATGCCGAAAAAGGAATAATAATGATAAGAATAATCAAATTAATTAGTATAGATTTCATGAGTTTTTTTATGCTATTTATCGACAAATATAGGAATAAATAAGTTTAAATAATATATTCGTGAAGTTTTATTAAGTAAATCAATTTTTAGCACGTTGAACCCATTTGGCAGGCATAATTTCATGTATAAATACATAACTCTGCTATGTTTGTTTTTTGCTTGCTCTTATACAGCAAAAGCCCAAACAACACTTAAAGAAAATGGTTTACCACACATCACTAATTTTACATCAAAACAGTACAAAGCACACAATCAAAACTGGTGTATTGTGCAAGATTCGCTGGGGTTAATTTATATTGGAAACAATGCTGGGCTTTTAATTTTTGATGGTTTAGATTTTGATTTGGTACTTTTTGAAAGTATGATTTACTCATTATCTGTTGATGAAGTCGGTAATATATATTATGGAGCTGACGGTGATTTTGGTATGATAAAACAAAATGAATTTGGGAAAGTAAAATTTATATCATTCATCAACAAAATCCCTAAAGATTATAGAACTTTTAATGAAATATGGACTATCCAATGTGTAGGAAAAAATATTTTCTTTTCTTCTAGAGAGCAGGTTTATGTATATGAAAATGATAAAATTTCTATTTTAAAACCAAGTGTAGGGAGCGGAATTCACAAATGTTTTCAAGTTCAAAATAATTATTTAGTACGTGAATTTGAAGGTGGCTTTTCCTATTATGCTAATAATCAATTGAACTTTATAAAAGGTTCTGAAATTTTTAAAGATGTTATGGTAGATTTTGTTCAAGAAATCGACCACAAAATTTTAATTGGTACTCGAAAGGATGGATTTTTTGAAATGATATGGGATCCAAAAAATAATCCTCAAAAATGTATAGTAAATCCTATCAAATTTCCTGTGAGTTCGCTTTTTGTTTTTGGTGAACTTTACCACGGTACATTATTAAGTAATAATCATTTTTGTTTTGCCACTAAAAATGATGGCATTTATATTACTGATCAAAAAGGAAATATTCTAGAGCATTTCAGCAAGGAAAAAGGTTTACTTTCTGACCGGGTTTGGTATGTTCGAGAAGACAAAGATAAAAACTTATGGGCTGTAACTAACAAAGGTATTTCAATGATAGATTACCATACACCAATAAGGCAGTATAACTCAATCCAAGACTTAGCTGGTGTAATTAACAGTGTTAATATTATTGACAACAACCTATTTATCAGTAGTGATTTAGGACTTTATGAAGGAAATGAAAACAAAGAAGGATTAACTTTTAAACTTCACCCCAGTTTTCATATGCCAATCATATCTGTAACAGAGTTTAATACCAATGAAATAAAAGATATTATAGTTTGTACAAATATAGGCCTAACTGCAATAAGAGGAAAAAACACCATCCCAATAGAAGAAGGCATAGAGTTTAATAAGGCTTACCAATATAATAAAAATGCAAAACTTCTATTCGCTGCTGGAAAAAATCTAATTACCATATATAAATTTGAAAACAAACAATATAATTTAATAGCTGAGTTTGAGCATGCCTCTCAATTTAGGTCAATTGTAGAAGATGAAAATGGAATAGTTTGGGTTTCAGGCGATAATAAGGCATTGATAAAAATTAATCCTTCCTCGGAAACTAATATAAAATTTGACTTAGTAACCATCAATATCCCAATTGAGATAAAATCAGAAAACTTTGTTTTTAAACACAAGAATAAAGTTTTCTTATGTTTTAATAGCTTTTATGAAATAGTTGACCAAAACAATAATATATCCTTTAAATATACTGAGTTATTTCCAAAAAAATTTCAGTCAAAAAGTAATTACATATTTAGAGCTTATTCAGATAAAAAAGAAAATATTTGGTTGGCCTATGACAACCAATACTTAAGTGGTATCGTAGCTAAAATTGCGGACAGCAAGCCTGAAAATTTCGAAAATTTGTTATTTAACCAATATCAAAATATTCAAAAAAATGGCATTTGTGAAGATAGCAAAGGCAATTTATGGATAGCTACTAATGAAGGATTACTGAAATACAACACAAACTTAGATATTCATTACAAAAATCAGTTTCCTGTTTTCATCAAAAAAATTACGCTCAAAAACGATTCTTCCTATACTGTGTTAAGAGGAAATATTCCAAATGAGTTAAAACATAAACTTCCCTTTGAGTTAAATGCTATTAAGTTTACTTTTTCTGTTGCTAACTATTCCGGTATGGATAATATTATGTTTTCATCTCGATTGCTTCCTATGGAAAACAACTTTAGTGATTGGACATATTTAAGGACTAAAGATTACAATTATCTTCCTGAAGGAGCATATACCATTGAAGTAAAGGCGAAAGACATTTTTGATAATGTTTCTGATATAAAGAGAATTTCTTTCACCATAGCACCGCCTTGGTATAGAACAACACTTGCTTATATTTCATATATCATACTCACAGTAATTTTAATTTACATCCTTATTAAATTCAACACAAAAAGGCTAAGGGCAATTAACGATTTACTTGATAAAACTGTAAAAGAAAGAACACATGAATTATGGGAAGAACGTGACAAATTGCGTGATGCTAACCTTGAAATTACTGATAGTATTAATTATGCTAAAGTAATTCAACAAAGCATTTTACCTGATGTAAAAAGCTTTAATAAAACATTTAAAGATTCATTTATACTTTTTAAACCCAGAAATATAGTAAGTGGCGATTTTTATTGGTTTAGTTTGGCAGGTGATCATAAAAAAGCAATTGCTGGTTTTGACCAACACATAATTGTGGCTGCTGATTGCACAGGACATGGAGTACCAGGCGCTTTCATGAGTATGATTGGTAGCGAAAAATTAAATCAATCAGTTGCCGAAATTGCTGACTTGACTCCTGCTCATATTTTATCATTTATGAACAAGCAAATTAAAGATTCGCTTAAGCAAGAGGAAGGCACCACTCAGTCAAAAGATGGAATGGAATTGGCGCTTTGTTTTTTTGATAGTTATACTAATATCCTAACCTTTGCTGGTGCTAATCGTCCTTTATGGATTTATAGAAAAGGCTGCTCATTAGAAGAAGTTGAAATAATTAAACCAACAAAGGCAGGCATTGCTGGACATACTCACATGAATCAAGAATTTGAAGAAACTGAAATTCAACTCAATTCTGGTGATACTTTTTATTTATTTACTGATGGTGCCCCCGATCAATTTGGTGGTCCGAAAAACAAAAAATTAACCACCAAGGGTTTGCGACAATTACTTTTCGATATTCAAGGTCAAACAATGGAACAACAAGGAAAATCCATTAATGGTTATTATCGCTCATGGATGGGCGACTCAAACGAGCAAGTTGATGATATTTTGATTATTGGAGTTAGAGTTTAGTAGCCACCGTATTGTTCATTACAGGCTAGAAAAATGCTCTTACCGTAACACCACCAGTATGAATGGTTTTACTTCCTTCAGTTTTGCGGCCATCATAATTAAAGTTAACTTGCATATTATTTGAAAGTGTACGTTGATACCCTATATTCCATGTAATATTGTTTCCAGTAACTAGTCCATCTAACATTTCAAAGGCCAATGCAGTATTGGAATCACTGTTATAATCAATCTTTATATAATTAATTTTTGTACTAAAACTACCTTTTCCTGCTTCATTATATCTTAATTCAACACCATAATTATGGTTCACCACTACATTATTTGAATCATTAAAATCATTCACTTTTTCGAGGTATTTAAAACTTAAAATTAGTTTAAAAGCCACATTAGGTTGATAAGTAAATTTAGGCTCTATTTCTTTGTAATTAATATTAAAATCGCGTGAATTAAAATAATCAGATCTATTGGTTTTTATTCCTTGTAAAGCTTCAGCGCTGATTTGGAAGATGCGGGTAATGTTATATCTAAAACGTATTGAATTAGACTGATTACTGCGAGATTCAAAGCCATTGGAAAGCAATTGTCTATTTCTTGGTTCTTGAAAAGTGTATTCTAAACCAAATTTTGGATCCAATCTGTTAAAATAAAATGTGCTTCTGAAGTTTGAACTTAAAGATACCAATGTGGTATCGAAATTCAAATTATTAAAAGGATTAAATGAATCTTCCAAACGTGAATCTGCCGTTTTTCTATCCATACGATATACAGTTTGATTAGAAAATCTTGAAATTAATTTTTTTACTGTTTTCTTTTGCAAACTCCATTTTGATGGGGCATTTATATTCACCAATTGATTAAATTGATTATTGAATGTTTTCACAAATTCATTGGTTGGCGTAAAAACTTTCACATACTTAGCTTGGTCACTAAAAACCGAAATTTCAAATTCATTTAACTCTTTTATTCCATTTTCATTATAATCTTTCCATGTGTAAGAACCTTGTCCAGGGGCTACTTCAATAAATGAATATTCCTTTTTTACTTCCAAGCCTGAACCTAATTCATAAAAAGTGGATAAATTAACACTGCCTTTCAAAAGCCTAACATTATATTCAATTCTATTCACTAGGGATTTATCTGCATTTTGAGTGATTAATGTTGTATCCTTAACATCTAAAACTCGATACGTACTTGTGTTTTTAAAACTGCTGGCTGCATTAATATTGAATCCAGTGCTAAAAATATAACTTTGTCCAACAGAAGCCATTTTAAAAGTATTATCTTTTGGCAACCAATCAGTACGGTTCACATATTTTAGTTCATAGCTTGTTTTTGACGAATCGCTACTATTTGCAAACGCTTGCCACTCAAAGAAATGAAAACTTTGTGCTAATAAACTGTCATTTTCAATAGATAAAAAACTACTTTTTTCTTGTTCCTCAAATAACCCTATTTTTATATTCTGCTTTTTAAAATCTTTTGACACTCCACCTTTTTGTCTCAAAAAAACAGTGTTGTTTGTTAGGCCTTTTGAGCCCAACAAACTGCCATCGATATTGGCCTTCCATCCCTTACTATCATAATTCAAATTAAGCATATGTTGTTGCCCATTATAATGCTTAAGTTCATTAAAAGTATTATATTTATAAATGACTTTAAATAATTTATTTTTCTCTAAGCCAATCCCTAAAGTGGCAAGTTGCTGCACATTGTTTATAAGCGGTGAAGTCCTATTCCAATCACGCTCAAATTCAACCGATCTAAATCTTTCTATTTGAGTAAAGCCTTTTGAAATCATTTCGTAACTTCCTAAAGTAAGTAATGATAATCCATTTGTGGAATCTTTTAGTGGTGTTTTGCCATCAATAAAATATTTTACTCCATAGCCTTGATTGTTGGCATTTCCAATACTACTAAAAGTATTTACATCGTAATTGCTAATCGCCAACTCTAAGCCTGTTTTTAAATTCTTGTTAATTTGATACCCTGTGGAAGCTATTGCCATTTGCCTTTGCTTAGGTGTCGGTAATAAAATTAAAGGCTCATAACTTCCTTGCTTAACACCATTGATGGGCGCCACCCACTGATAAACTTTGCCATTTGCACTACTATTAATGTTTATATAATTGCCATTGCCCTGACCCACGTTACTAAAAGATGGCCGATAAATAGCACGTTCGGGCTGAGTTGAATACACAAATATTTTGTTGTAAACTAGTCCATTAATTAAAGTATCCTTTTCTTCATACAATACCTGAATTGTTGAAAAATCAACTGTATCAACACTTGGAGCAAAAGCATAGTTTATGCTATCGCCAACACTATTCAGAATTTCTTTTTGAGAGGCACTCAATGTTAAATTTACAGGTTTATTTTTATTGTCTTGTTCGCTATAAATATGCAGCCGAGTTTGAAATTTTCCTGATGTAAAATCATGACCAAAGGTTACAATAGATCGCGCATAATTTCTATCTACATATTGAAATTCAGCAACAATTCTCTTATCCTTCGTAATAATTTTTTTTGCTGTAAACGTTATTTGAGCAGTGTTGTAATCAATAATATAATCGTTTTCTTGCCCTCTTTGCATCAACTTTCCATCGATGTAAATATTTTCGGAACCTGATAAAATAATGATGAAACTTTCATTTTCTGCACCTTTTAATCTGTAAGGTCCTTGATTACCTTCAATGCCAATAATTACATTTCGCGAAAACTTTCCTTTACTAACCGCAGCTGAAGCGTCTATACTATGTATGTTTTCTTTACTTTTCCTTTCTTTAAAAGTAGTGTTAAATGAACCACCTTGATTGCGTTTAAAATAATTCATAAAGTAAGATGGTGGCCTGTTTAAAACAAAATCACCTGCCACCAATTGCGATTTGTCGTCATTCAATTGAATAAATACCTTGTCAAATTCTTGCAATTGTTGTGTATTGCCCTCTGGTTGAATAGGAATGTTATCATCAGCTATGGCTGCTTTAATATTAATGTTTTCGCTAATTTTTCCAGAAAGCTGAAGATTTAAATTGGAATTCACCACCACATCTTGGTTATTGCCAAATGTTACACCACGGGTTATACTTCCACTACGATTTAATCCTTCCATTTTAAAAATATCATTATTCGTTTTTTGATATTGAAATGTAAAAGGATTCGCAAAGTTATTGGAAGCTGCTTGCATTTGCTTCAAACTTTTATGGTAATATGGTTTAGCTAATAAAAAAGGAAAACATTCAAATTGTACCTCAACGCTATCAGGTAAATTTTGTCTACTTTTCCAAACAAGCAAACCTTTGGCCTGTATGAGTTCATAATCAACTATTAAGGTAGTATCTTTAATTTTAAAAGTTGTGGCCACAATACTCAAGGTATCAACTACAACAGTATCAGTTTTGGTGGTCAAAAATTTAACTTTAGCATTACTAAAATTTTGAGCCAATAATGATGTGTAATAGCCAATAAAAATTATGGTTAAAAGTGCTTTCACACGCACAAAGGAAAGTTTTATTTATTAACACTTAAAATATATACTACTTTAAACCCGCTATTATTTTAACGTGTATAGTGCTTGTTTATTGTATTCTCTTTAAATTTACTTCTTATCAACTAAATAATTTAATTCTACAACGCCATTGTCAAATAATTTTGTTGAAATTAAGTTAAGTATCATTTTATCTTTTATTTTATTAAATAAAGGAATTCCATTCCCAAGAACAATAGGGTTTACAAACATCCAAAAGCCATCAATAAGGCCAAGCTCGAAAAGTGAATGGGTAGCTTTTGGACTACCAAATAATAATATTTCCTTATCAGATAGCTGTTTTGTTTTATTAATTTCATGTTCTATGATGTTACCAATTATGGTAGTTAGGCTAAAGTTTTCTTGCTTAAGCGTTGTTGACAATACTACTTTGTTTACATCCTTGTACCAATGTGCATGTTCAATATCATGCTTACTTGCATTTTCTTTTTCAGCGGCAGTAGGCCAATAGTTCTCCATCATTTCAAAAGTTATTCGTCCATACAAAGCAGTGTTGGTTTTAGCGATGCGATTACCTACATAATCAAAAATTTCTTGATTAACTTTAATCCAATTCATTTCACCGTTTGGCCCAGCAACAAATCCATCCAAAGAAACATGCATAAATGATATTATTTTTCCCATTTATTAAATTATATTACGATTATTACTTCCTACGAATATATAACAATTAAACCATAAACACTTCAAATTATTTAGTTTTCAATATCCTTTCAAGTTTTCATCAAAAACATCTAATAATTTGTTTGCTAATGATGCCCAACAATTTAAGTTTGAACACTAACAAACAATTGATAAAATTCGCTCTGCGCTTTAAGCCTATTACAGCGATAAAAAAGTATGACATCTATATAAATAGCAAAGAAAGCTGAAATGCTTGGCTGCAGTCTCAATTTAAATTTAAAGGTAGTAAAAGTGCAAAATAATTTCAGACAGTTTTTGGAAACAAAATTGAAGTCCTATTTTCATATAACACAATCAGTTGATTCTGCAATATTAATTTCCATTAGTAACTTTACTTATGAAGTGGGATTCACACATAAGACTCATGCTTGTAAATAAAGCAGTTCAAATAATTAAATTACAATAATAATATGATAGATTTAGGAATTGATAAACATTTTAAAATAAAGCTCGTATCCTTTACTATGCTCAATCTACTCGGGTAAAAATAAATTGCAATGGATATAAATCGTAAATATATTGAGGTAATAAAGCATACCGTAAATTCTAAACATTAAATGTTCAATAAATACCACTAAATTTTTAAGCTTTATTAAGTAAAAAAATATACTTTGTCTATTTTTGCTTATTATCAATTTAACTAAAATATTATAGCTTTGAAGTAATAAATTAAATGAAAAAATACCTTGCACAAATAGCACTTGTAATTGATAATTACGATAAGGCAATTAACTACTATGTTAATATCTTAAAATTTGTCTTAATTGAAGATACAACACTAGATGCCGAGAAACGCTGGGTTCTAATTGCCCCTTCCATTGAATCTGAAACAAAAATTCTTTTAGCTAAAGCCAGTAATGAGGCACAAATGAGTAGCATTGGAAATCAATCAGGAGGAAGAGTATTTTTATTTTTGAACACCAATAATTTCGAAAATGATTATCAAAATTTAATTCATCAAAAAGTAAAAATAGTGCGTCAACCAGTTTCAGAAAAGTGGGGTAAAGTGCTTGTTTTTGAAGATATGTATGGCAACTTATGGGATTTAATAGAACCTACAAATTAATATGTTTGCCATTATTGATATTGAAACTTGCGGTGGTAAATTTGACTTTAGAAGAGGGCGAATTATTGAAATATCTATTCTTATTCATGATGGATTAACCGTGGTTGATGAATTTACAAGTTTGATTAATCCTGAATGTAATATTTCAACATACTTTACAAATATTTCGGGCATAACCAATGCTATGGTTGATGATGCTCCTAAATTTTATGAAGTGGCCAAGGAAATTCAGGAAATTACAAAAGATAAAATATTTGTAGCTCATAATGTAGGTTTTGACTACGGATTCGTAAAAGAAGAATTTGCTTCCTTGGGTTTTACTTATAAGCGTGACACCCTATGCACAGTGCGACTTGCACGAAAGTTAATTCCTGGTTTAAAATCATATAGCTTAGGGCATTTGTGCGATTATATTGGAATTGAAAATGAAGCCAGACATCGCGCCCGTGGTGATGCAATGGCTACAGCCAAACTTTTTGATGTGTTAATGCAGCTAAAAAGTGACCATCCCCAATATCGCACCAAAGGAATTGAGGAATTAATGGTACGTAGAATAGATAAAATTAAACAATATATTTTAGATAAGTTGCCCGAAGCATGCGGAGTGTATTATTTCTTAGACCAGGACCAACAAATTATTTATATTGGAAAAAGCACCAATATGTACAACCGTGCTATGAGTCACTTTAACAGTAAAGAACAAAAGGGCCGCAAAATGCTGAATGAATTATATAATGTTGATTTTGTAAAAACAGGAAATGAACTAATTGCGCTCCTACTTGAAAATGAAGAAATAAAAAAACATAAACCGAAATATAATCGTTTAAGAAAATCGGATTTGTTTACTCATTGTATTGATTGGAATAAAAATACAGATGGCATTATTAGTTTTAGTATTGTACCTATTGAAAATTCAATTAATGCTTTACTAAGTTTTACAAGCCTTGCTAAAGCTAGAAATTATTTAGAAAATTCCATTGATGAATATACTTTATGTATTAAATACTGTGGCTTAACTGTTGAAGATTCGGTATGCTTTAATCATCAAATAAAAAAATGTAACGGTATTTGCGCGTACGAGGAAGAAATTGAAATTTACAATAAAAGGGCTTTTGAACTGATAAATAAACACAGTTATCAACAAGCCAACTTCGCTGTTATAACAGCTGGTAGAAGCCAAGATGAAAAAGCATTAATTTTAGTTTTAAACAATAAATATATTGGAGCTGGATATTTTGATGAATATACGCAATTAAATAATATTGATGATTTTATAGATGTTGTAGTAAAAACAGATTATTATCCCGATAATGACGATATTGTAAGAAGTTGGTTAAAGTTGAACAAGGTTAAAATTATTCCCTTAAATACTTGATAGTAAAAATTGATTGAGTAGAAATTTACTTTTTGCAACTATTTAACAGCCTATTATTTTCCTTAGTTTTATATTTGTAAAATATGATTTGGCTTTGAATAGATTTTTACTATTTATTATTTGCATTTTTTGTCTTGTTTTAGGCATTAAAGCTCAAGATAACAACTTTAATAGAAGAGAAGGCGGTATGCCTGCATTTGCCAAGCTTTCAGGAAAAGTACTAGAGTTTGGAACAAATTTGCCTATTGAATTTGCAGCTGTATCTATATACCGACTTCCAAAAGACACTTTAATTGGTGGAATAGTTACCAACGCAGAAGGATTATTTGAATTGGAACGTTTGCGACCTGGGAAATACAAATTGGATATTGCCTTTATGGGATACAAAAAACTAGTTATTGATACGCTAATTTTACACAAAGAAGAGGAAAGAAATTTGGGCGCCTTGTATTTGGAAAGCAATGAAAAAGTATTAAAAGAAGTTACTATTGAAACCCAGCAAGACATGGTAAAAAACACCATAGATAAAAAAGTTTTTGATGCCGAAAAATTAGCTATCGCCAATGGTGGCTCTGCCAATGATGTGCTTACTCAAGTACCTACTGTGAGTGTTGATATTGATGGTAATATAAGTTTAAGAGGAAGTGGTAATGTTACCATATTGATTGATGGCAGACCAAGCGGAATGAGTGGTGCAGGCAGAGCAGGCGTGCTATCGGGAATACCAGCAAGTGCTATTGAATCGGTTGAAGTTATTACTAATCCCTCTGCCAAATATGATCCGGATGGCATGAGTGGCATCATAAATATTGTATTGAAGAAAAACAAATTGCAAGGTACCAATGGAAATATTACTTTAAGCGCAGGAACTAACAATAAATACAATGGAAATATAGCCTATAATTTTAGAAAAAACAAGGTAAATTTTTATAGTAATTATAGCTTTAGATACAATGAAAGGTTTGGAAGAGGCGATGTTCAGCGTACTACCTATGCAGGTGATTCGGCAATTTATTTGATACAAAAGAATAATTCCGACAACTCAAATCGTAACCATAGTGCAAAAATTGGAATGGATTACAACATCAGCAAATTAGCTACTATAGGATTAAACGCTACAATGAATTATGAAAATAAATCTGATTTTGAAAAATTAGAAAACTATTCCGAAAACGAAACACAACAATTGGCTTCAGCTTTTAACAGATATTCAAAAAACCCGTCAGAAGGACTTTCACAAGATTACAATTTAAACTATCGTCAAAAATTTAAAAATCAGAAGCAACTTTTAAGTGTTGAAAGCAATTATTCTATCAACCAAAATTTATCTGTTTCAAAATATCAACAAGAAAATTTTTGGGAAAATTATAAAGAAATAAATCCTTATTGGTTTTATCAAAACAATAACAGTAATACCAATTTTAGTATCAATTCAAATACCTTAGATTTTGAAAGTCCATTATTTAAAAATGGCAAAATAGAGAGTGGATTAAAAAATACCAATAGGGTAATTGATAATGATTTTTATTCCGAAACCTTTAACAACAACAGCAATAATTTTATTTCAGATGATAGCTTAAATAATCGCTTTATTTACCACGAAAACATTTATGCAGCTTATACCAGTTTTGGTCAATCAATAGGGAAATGGAGCTATAAAACTGGATTAAGAGCTGAGCAAGCAAACACAAAATCAACCTTAGTAAATAATGATAGCAGTTATGTAAATAATTATTTTAATGTTTTTCCTACTGCCTTCATCAACAGAAAAATTAATGATAAACAAGAAATTCAATTAAACTATGGCAGGCGCATCAATAGACCAGGAACACGCCAACTATCGCCCTTTACAGATTATAGCAATCCATTAATTTTAAGAACTGGGAATCCTTATTTGAATCCCGAATACACGCATAATATAGAATTGTCATACTTATATAATTTTAAGAAAATAAATTTTTCCACTACCTTATTTTATAGAAGAACAAACGATTTAATCATGCGAAATATTAGGGTAAATGAATATAATCAAACTATTGTAACATTTACCAATTTAGGCAGCAGTGAAAATACAGGAATTGAAACCGTAAGCCGTATTGAGTTATTTAAATGGTGGAATTTAACCCTTAATTTAAATGGTTTTCAAACTGTTATAAAAGGCACCAATCAAGATGGAGAAATAAATACTTCTAATCTTAGTTGGAATGCCAAATTTTTAAGCAATATGATATTAAAAAAAGGCTGGTCGTTACAAAGTAGTGGCTCCTACAATGCTAGAAATATTATGGCACAAGGAACTATTTTACCTATGAGCCAAGTAGATTTTGCATTAAAAAAAGATATATTAAAAAACAAAGGTACCTTAACCATAGGAGTTACCGATTTATTTGATCAAATGCGTTTTCGGATTAACACTTCAGGAAGCAATTTTACACAATCGGCAGAGCGTAAAAGAGAAACAAGAATTGCCACCTTTACTTTTAATTACCGCTTTGGCTCAGGTGATTTTGCGCCAAAAAGAAACAAGCCAAAAGACAATGATTATAAAAATGATGATGGAGGTTTTTAATAGTATTTACTTTTCTAAAGCTTTTAATTGCTTATCAATAATGGCCAAACCTTCTCTGAATGATTTTGGTTGGTATCCCAATAAGCTCATTGCCTTCTCTAACTTAAAACCCGTGCGAGGTGGCCTTTTTGCAGGTTGATTCAATGTTGAAGATGATACTACTTGAATTAATGATTTATTAAGTTGCCAAAAATCAGCCACTTGATAAACCAAATCTAAAATACTATAAGTATCGCGTCCGCTTATATTAAATATGCCTGTAGCCTTTTTATCAGCAATAAGCATGCAGCCTTCAGCTAAATCTTCAGCTAAAGTTGGGGCCCTAAATTGATCATTGATAACATTTATTTTTTCTCCTTTTTGCAATGCCGATTTTGCCCATAGTACAAGGTTAGAACGGCTCATATTATCAACTACTCCATAAACAATTATTGTTCTGACAATTGCCCAACTGATGCCACATTGTTCAACCAACAAATCAGCTTTGTATTTTGAGTGTCCATAGTATGAAATTGGATTTGGTTTATCTGTTTCACTATAAGGCCCTGCTTCACCATCAAAAACAAAATCAGTACTTAAGTGAATAAAGTGGGGCTTGTAATTTTTTTCATTGTGCTGCATATTTTGTAAAGCAATTAATTGATATGAAACAGCTTCAACGTTGAGTAAATCACACGCTTTTCTTTCTTTTTCACATTGATCAACATTTGTCATGGCTGCGGTATTAATAACAATGTGGGGTTTTGTTTGAGCAAAAACTCTTTCTACCTCAGCAGCATTCGTAATATCTAAATCATAATATTGATATCCCTTTTTTATCATCAATCTATTCTCCCCTTTAGATGTAGCGATTATTTGATATTGTTTTGCATTGGTTAGATTTCTTTCAAGAAGCAAATAAACTAGCTTTTGTCCGAGTAAACCATTGGTACCAGTAATAAGTATGCGTTGCATAAATTAATTTAAATGGTGAAATAAACTAGATTTGAATAATAATACAAATATAGCATCAAAAACAATAAAATTATTAGAATCATTTTTGTAAGTTTGGACTCAAATTAAAACAACTTTTCAAGATGAAAAAAACATTACAATTATTACTTGTTATGTTGTGCACTATAGAAAGTATTTATGCACAACCAACATTAACATTTACCACCTTTAGTTCGGGCTATAGTAGAGTAATCGATATCAGAAACTGTAAGGATAGCCGATTATTTATGGTACAGCAAGCAGGTAAAATTATTGTTTGTGACAGCAATGGGGTGCAAAATCCAACTCCATTTTTAAACTTAACAGGAATTTGTACTAATCCTTCTTCTGTTGGTGATGAGCGTGGGTTGTTAGGTATGACTTTTCACCCAGATTATAAAAATAACGGTTACTTTTATGTAAATTATACTGCTATTTCTGGTGGGGCTACAACGATTGCTCGTTATTCTGTAAGTTCAACTGACTCTAATGTGGCCGATCCAAGTAGTGCAACCATATTGTTAACGATTACACAACCATATTCGAATCACAATGGTGGATGTTTAGCATTTGGACCTGATGGCTATTTATATATTGGAACTGGTGATGGTGGTAGTGCGAATGATCCTGGAAATAGGGCACAAGACAAAACGGTATTGCTCGGTAAAATGTTAAGAATTGATGTTGATAATCCGCAAGCACCTTTGGCCTATGGTATTCCTTCTGACAACCCATTTGTAGGAACTTCAAACAGAGGAGAAATATGGACATACGGCCTTCGTAACCCATGGAAATGGAGTTTTGATCGTATTTATGGTGATATGTGGATTGGTGATGTGGGTCAAAATGCATGGGAGGAGATAGATTTTGAACCACTTGGTACACCTGGTGGAAGAAACTATGGTTGGAGATGTTATGAAGGTAATGTTACAACTCCAGGAGTTAGTCAAACCGGTTGTCCAGCTTTTAATACAACTACCGCTCCAATCGCTGCATTTAGTCATTCTGCCACTTCAGCTTGTGCAGTTACTGGAGGTTATATATATCGAGGCGCTAAACATGCAAGTTTATATGGCTACTACATTTACACTGATTATTGTGATGGAAGAATGCGTTTAACTAAAAATAATTATAATGGAACTTTTACAACATACGATTTAGGCACCGTTGGTGGCTCAGGATATTTTGTTGCTTTTGGGGAAGATTATAGGGGTGAAATTTATATGGCAGATGATTTTACCAATACCATTAAAAAAATAGGTGCCACAGGATGTTCTCCCACTGCAGCAATTGTTTCTTTAGAAGACACCATACAACTTTGTTATGGTGATGCTTATCCAACTTTGTCATCCATATATCATCCTGAAAATACTTATCAATGGTACCAAAATGGATTAGCTCTTGTTGGTGCAACAAGTGCCAATTTAATTACCAATTCAGATGGTGCATACACTGTCGAAGTTACTAATCCAAGCGCATGTAGCACTACATCTTCAGTAGTGCATATTTATAGAAATTTACTCCCTGCAGTTTCATTTGCAGGATTAGATACAACTATTTGTACCATAGATGCACCATTAACTCTTACAGGAACTCCAGCTGGTGGAACTTTCAGTGGTACAGGAATGAATGGAAATTCTTTTGACCCTGCCGTTGCTGGTGCTGGGGTATATGATATTTCTTACACCTATACCAATGCTGGAGGTTGTGACACTACTGTAATACAAAGTATAGAAGTTACAATTTGCAGTGGCTTAGATGTTAGAACAAATGTTACATCTATGAATTTATTTCCAAATCCTAATGAAGGAGAATTCACACTTGAACTTACAGCCAATATGAATGCTTCTGTTTATGTATCTATTACTGATATTACAGGAAAAAATGTTCATAAAGAAATTGTAAATAGCGTAAGAGGAACCAATCTAATTAACTTAAATGTGAGCAATTTACAAAAAGGTTTTTATATGCTTAAAGTGAGTGATGCTGCGGGTGATATAAATAAATCGTTTGTAATTCGCTAATAATTAATCATGTAATTTTAAAAAGCTGCTTTCATAATTGAAGGCAGCTTTTTTATTTTTACAAACCAAATGGTGCTATTGAAAAAAACACAATACAAACAGCTATATTTTCCCTTGTTAGATACTACAAGGTTTATAGCTTTTATTCCTGTTTTTTTAACCCATTGTTTTATAACTTCAAATAAGGCTCTTGAAAATGAAAATTGGTTCAAAACACTAACTCATTTTTTGGACGTTGGATTACTTGGTTTAGATTACTTTTTTGTGCTTTCTTCCTTTTTAATTACTCGATTAATTATTGACGAATGGCAGCGTTTCAAATCATTTAGCTTTAAGTTGTTTTTTGTTAGAAGAAGTTTAAGGATTTGGCCATTGTACTTTTTAATGGTAGCTATAGGTTTTATGGCATATTTCACCGGTTTGCTTGACACACCGTTACCCTCAATTTTTCATTTTGTTTCATTCACCTTAAACTTGTACATAGCCAAAAACGGGTATCATTTTTTATTTTTTTTAGTTTTTTTATGGAGCATTTCAGTTGAAGAACAATTTTATATTTTTTGGGGAGTACTGCTTAATATAGCATCAAAAATTAATACTCAGCTTTTTAAAACATTAATTCCAACTGCAGCGATTTTACTCATATTACTTTCTATATATTTTCGTTATCAACATTTGGATGATGAATTAACATTATACTTCCACACTTTAAGTGTAACTTCCAATTTTGGTGTAGGAATATTCATTGCCTATATAAGCGCATATTCTAAAAGTTTTGTTTCAAATATTGAGCATCTTAATTTAACCTCAATATGCCTTCTTGGCTTTTTATTAATTATTTCTATTTCAACTTATAGCATTGTGTTTGTGTATCCAATCACAATACTTTTTGAAAGATTGTATTTTTCCTTATTATTTGCATTTGTTATTCTAGTTTTATGCTATTCACAATATGTTCCTAAGATTCAAAAATTTTTTATTCCATTCGACTATTTAGGGAAAATATCGCTTGGCCTATACTTTTATCATGGTATTGTGCTAACTATTTTTAGTAAGCTAATACTAAAATATAACATTGCTTCTCAATCATGGGAAGTCATAATAGTAAATCCATTGATAATGTTAATACTAAGTATTTTATTGGCTTCCTTGAGTTTTAATTACTTTGAAAAACCTATACTTGCACTAAAAACCAGGTTTTATAAATCATCAAACACAGCTCCATGATTAAAAAACATATTCCTAATACAATTACATTGCTCAATTTGGTATGTGGATGTTTAGCCATAATTAGCACTTTTCATAAATCCTTTGAATTGACGGCTATTTTGGTAGTTCTTGCAGCTGTACTTGATTTTTTTGATGGTTTTGCCGCTCGATTATTGAAAGTGCATTCAGACATGGGCAAACAACTCGATTCATTGGCCGATATGGTAACATTTGGCGTTGTTCCTGGTTTTGTGATGTATGAATTAATTATTTTTGATATAGGTAATAGTTCAGCATACATTGCACCTAATGAACCTGTGTGGTACCTTGCCTACTTTGCTTTATTAATCCCTGTTTTTTCAGCCTATCGCTTAGCTAAATTTAATATAGACACTAGACAAAACGACTCCTTTATTGGCTTACCTACTCCAGCGAACGCCTTATTTATCTGCTTTTTACCTATGTTAATGATTCCAGAAGGAAATCAAATAGCAGGAATTTTGTTAAAACCATATTTCCTCATTGCACTTTGTTTTATTCAAGCGTATTTAATGATTGCTGAATTACCTTTGATAGCCTTAAAATTTAAGCAGTTTGGATATAACGGTAACGAATGGAGATATGCTTTAATCATGTTAACTCTTGTTTCACTTATCATAATAAAAGCAAAAGCTATACCGTTGATTATAATTTTATATGTAGCTTTGTCGATATTGCAAAACATAACTAATAAATCAAAAAACTAATTGAAATTACAATGAAATTCAGAGCCGAAATTGATATCATGCCTCTTAAAGCACTTCTTGATCCGCAAGGAAAAGCAGTTTCTCAAAGCATGAAAAATTTACACCTGCCAGAAATAAGTAATGTTCGTATTGGAAAACATATTAGCCTAGAAGTTGAAGCTGCTGATAAAAACACTGCTAAGAGCAAAGTGGATGAAGCTTGTAAGAAATTACTTGCCAATCAAATTATGGAAAGCTATCAATTTGAATTAGTTGAAATACAATCTTAATTTTATTACTTCAATAAAAAAATAGCCGCAATATTAAATTAAATGGCAAAGCCTAGTTTTGATGTAATTTATATGGAGCTAGCCCAAAAATTGGCACAACGCTCTCATTGTGTAAAGATGCATGTGGGTGCAGTATTAACAAAAGATACAAGAATTGTATCATTAGGCTATAATGGGCCCCCCGCAGGTACTCATAATTGTGATGTTGAATGGCCCGAAGAGGGCTGTCCAAGAGATAGCAAAGGTAGTTGCTCTTTGGCATTACATGCCGAACAAAACGCAATTTTATATGCATCAAAAAATAATGTAAGTGTTGAGGGTGCTACTCTTTACATAACATTATCTCCTTGTATAGCTTGTGCTCGAATTATTTTTACCACAGGCATTAAAAAAGTAATTTACCTCAACAGTTATGCTGAATATAAGAAAATTCCAAGCGATGAAGGGGTTGATTTTCTTAAAAAATTTGGTGTTGATGTAGTAAAATTTAGTACACTAAACTTACCCTCTTAAGATTAAAAACTTAAAAATTAATCTTGGAAAATTCACCAAAAAATAACAACCCGTTTTTACCGCTCTTTTTTGCAATAGTGCTTGTAATAGGTATTTTTATTGGTATCAGGTTAAACAGAAATAGCCAGCACAATCAATTAATTGAAATGTTCAACAGCAGTAATTTATCTGCTAATAAATTAGATGAATTGTTAGATTATGTGGTAAGAGATTATGTTGATACTCTTGATCGTGATAGTTTAACAGATTTGACAATCGAAAATTTGTTGAGCAATCTCGATCCTCACTCGGCTTATATTCCAGCCACTGATTTACAAGCAACTAACGAACCATTAAATGGGAATTTTGAAGGAATTGGCATAGAATTCAATATTTTGCGTGATACTATTTATGTTGTAACAGCAATTCCTGGTGGCCCATCAGAAAAAGTAGGTATTAAAAGTGGCGATAAAATAATCATGGTAGATGGCAAAAAGGTTGCAGGAGTTGGCATTACTAACGAAATGGTATTTCAAAATTTAAAAGGAAAAGGTGGCACGGTGGTTACGATTGGTGTACTTCGATTTGGCACAAAGCAAATAGAGAACTTCAAAATTACAAGAGGAAGAATACCAATTTATAGCGTTGATGCGTCCTACATGATGGATAGCATTACAGGTTTTATCAAAATTAGTCGATTCGCTTCTAATACATATACTGAATTTAAAGAAGCTATAATTAAGTTGGAGAAAATGGGAATGAAGCAAATGCTGCTTGATTTGAGAGGAAACCCAGGAGGATTTTTAGATGCTGCAATAGCCATTAGTGATGAGTTTTTACCAAAGGGCAAAATGATTGTTTACACACAAGGTAAAAACAAACCTCGACAAAATTCGATTGCATCAGAAAAAGGTCAATTTGAAAACCAAAAATTGGCTATACTTATTGATGAAAATTCAGCATCAGCTAGTGAAATTGTTGCAGGAGCCGTGCAAGATAATGATAGAGGAATTATTGTTGGAAGAAGGTCATTTGGTAAGGGCTTGGTGCAAGAGCAAAATGAATTTAGAGATGGTTCGGCTATTAGATTAACTATTGCAAGGTATTACACTCCAACTGGTAGATGTATTCAAAAACCTTATGAAAATGGCCATTTAGCAGATTATTATCATGAAGAAATAGATAGGTATGACTCAGGTGAATTGGTAAATAAAGACAGTGTAAAAACTAATAAAAAACTTAAATACACTACCCCAAAAGGCAAAATTGTTTATGGTGGAGGTGGTATAATGCCCGATTATTTTATACCAATTGATACAACTAAATTGAGTAAATATATCTCTGAATTGATATACAAAAATGTGATAAATGATTTTGCTTTAGAATATGTAAACAAAAACAGAAGCAACTTTAACTATAAAAACGCCAATCAATTTAATGAACAATTTAAGGTAAATAACGCGTTATTGAATGAACTCAAAACATATGCAACAAAAAATAAAATTAACAACGCTAATGATTTAACCAAAGGCTTTGATATCTTAAGCATACACTTAAAGGCATACATAGCAAAGGTTTTATTTAATCAAGAAGCATGGTTTGTTGTTAAAAATGCTAATGATGAAGCATGTAAAAAAGCCTTAGCTGAACTTTCAAAATAAGGTTATTATATGCCACTTCTTATCCTAAAGGCAAGGCCTGCATTTACAAAAAAACCTTGTATAAGAGGCTGATACAAAGGATTGTTTTCAATCACAAAATCTCGTGACTTATTAAATAAAACTTGTTTTGGACCATAACCCAAGGTTCGACCCACCTCTGCATAGCAAACCATTTTTTTAGTGATATAACAATCTATAAAATACTTTATTTGGTTTTCTTGATTCCAAATATAGTTGTAGTTCCAAAAACTATTTAAACGATAACTTCTGCCATAAATTCTTGCTCCAACACCTGTATAAAAATGTTCATTTATTTTAAATTCTATGCGGTTCAAAAGCGGGAAAGTGCCATATAACATCCAACGCGGACTAATTTGCCAATCAACCCCAAATAGAGGTACAAAAAAATTACCAAATGGTTCTCGATTGTAAAATAATCCTGCTTTCGCTCGCATGTTTTTACCAAACTTATATTGAAGTAATAATGAACCACCATACTGTTTATCATATTTATTCAACTTATCTTTAAAATCGCTAGCTATTTTAGGCATTAGAAGAAATACTGTGGAAAATTTTTTGCTAAAAAAATGTTGCATCCCAACACCTAAAGTGACAGCATACAAATTGCCTGTAACTTGAGGTTCTCTGATATTCTTAGTTACTAATTGCTCAGCATTAAGCCTAACAATAATGGTATTATTAGAATCAATTTTAAAAGGTAATAACAATCCTGCAAAGTAATTGTTAGTGATGTTTTTATTTGGAATATTTTTGTATTTCGTATTTAATTGCTGAGCACTTAAAGATGCAATATCAGTATAGGGTTGAGCCAATGATTGGATGTAAGCTGACACAAGAACCCAAAATAAAAAATACCTTATTTTCATAATTGCTAAACTAATATTTCATCAATACTTTTTAAAATTATTTCACAAGCCTCTTCAATTTCTTCTTTTGAAATAATCAAAGGCGGTGCAATACGCATAGCATCATCACAAAATAAAAACCAATCGCTTATAAGCCCATTTTTGATACAACAATCAATTATTTTTTTATTGGTTTCGAACGAATCAAATTGAAGTGCCAAAAGCAAACCTAGACCTCTTATATCCTTTATTTGGGGATGGAGCAATTTACTTCTAAATAAGCGTTCCTTTTCTTCAATCAGTGCAATTAAATTATTTTCTAGAGTATATTCTAATGCAGCTAAACCTGCAGCACAGCACACTGGATGACCACCAAAAGTAGTAATGTGACCAAGCATTGGCTCATAGGCCAAAGTTTGCATAATTTCTTTTGAGGAAATAAATGCTCCCAAAGGCATTCCACCACCTAAACTTTTACTTAAACATAAAATATCAGGCACAATTCCAACATGTTCAAAGGCAAACATTTTGCCTGTACGCCCCATACCGCATTGAATTTCATCTAATATAAGTAGTACACCGTATTTTTTACAAGTTTCAATTAAAGCTTTAAAGTAACTAATTTCAGCAGTTCTAACCCCTGCTTCTCCTTGTACTGTTTCAATAACCACGCATGCAATGGAATCATCAATTAATTTTAAATCTTCAATCTTTCCAAATTCAATTAATTTATTTCCAGGTATCAATGGCCGATAAGCTTGTTTGTATGCTTCATTGCCCATAACGCTCAAAACTCCTTGTGAGCTGCCATGATATGCATTTTTACATGAAATTGTTTTAAATCTTCCTGTAAAGCGTTTAGCTAATTTTAATGCACCGTCAACTGCTTCAGCACCAGAGTTCACAAAATAAACGCTTTGCAAATTTAATGGTAATATTTCGCACAATTTTTTTGCAAATTGTACCTGAGGCGACTGCACATATTCACCATATACCATCAAATGCATATAGTTCTGCACTTGATTGGTGATGGCATCAATTACTTTTTTATTACCATGTCCCACATTACTTACTGCAATACCTGATATTAAATCAAAATAACGCTTTCCGTTCACATCCCAGATAAAGGTACCTGCTGCTCTTTCCATTTCTAAAAGTAATGGAAAAAATGTAGTTTGTGCATTATGATGCAAAAAAAGCTGTCGGTTATTGTGCATTAAATTCTCCTTTGTATTTTCCAATATAGTCCTTATTGGTTTTTAAAAATATTTTCCAATAGATGTCTTTATTAACTCCATCCCAAGGCATTATAAAATTGACCTTTTGATAAGTTTGAATTTGTGATAACATAATACAACATCCAAAAATAACAATCATTATTTGTTTTGGCCATTTATGCTCATAAACGGTTTGAATTATTAAAGATAATAATATAGCAAAAAAAGCAAAGAAATCAATCATTGGTCGCATACCAAAACCTCCACCATAATACCACATCCACCAAGATGATAATACATAAGTTATGATTACCAAAAATAAAAATAAACTAATGGATTGAAATATCGATTTTTTTGCAAGTATGACTAATCCTAAACTAGCAATTAAAAGTATAGGGGCATATAAAAATAAACCTCTGCGATAACTAAACAAAAATTCATTTAAATGTGGTTGCAAAAAATTAAAATGTTCATTGCTATAACTATAAATAAAATAGCTACCAACAGCTAATTTATAGTAAATAATTTGTAAAGAGAGTAGTGCAAAAAAAGCGAAAATTGAAGAAAATATTTTCTTTGGTTTTAGGTAAGAAAAAGCTGTTTTAAAATTGTTTAAATTTTGGCTAAAAAAGGGTAATGATAAAATCACCAAAATGTTGGTTGGCCTAATAAGAGTGATGATGGCAAGCGCAATAATTAAATAATTAAAATACTTGTTTTCAAAGGTTTGGAAAAAACTTTGAGCAAAATAAGCAAACATGCAAATTAAACTAAAGGAATATACATGTGACATACTTGGTTCTGCCACTGTGTAATAAAATAAATTACTTGCAAATACTATGGTAAAACTAGCTATTAAAATTACTTGTTCTTTAAATTGTAATAGCAGTAATAATTTCCTTAAATAATAGAGACCTAGCAACAAATAAAAGCTCGCGGCAACAGCAACCATCATTTGATAAATAAAGGAATACCCATCAGTGGTTTGATTAAGAACATGGGCTAAAAAATGAGCAGTCAAAAAAAATGGACTCATCAATAGTGCAGTTCCCATCCAATATTTATTTACATTTTTTCCTTCAATTTCATTGGTAAATTTAACATAGTTCTCAGACTTATAATACTTGCTTTCATATAAATCAACAAATTCAAATTGTGTATTTTGATATATAAAAAAAGCTGGAAGATAGGCGTAATAACCCTTTCCATCGCTACCTATACAACGATTCCAATTGTTATTTTTTAATTGTTTGAAAGATAAAAAAATTATACATGCTAATAAAACACTTAAAAATGTCGAATATTTAAAGACTTTTTCCACCAATAGATTATTCTAATTTGGCCTTAATTTATACATTAATTTCCAAAAAAGCATTGGAAAAAATCTCTTTAAATATACAGGTATGATTTCCGATTTCCCTACCAATACTTCCAACTTTTCTTTGGCTACGGCTTGAATAATTCTTTGTGCACAAACCGATGCTTCCATCCCTTTTTCTAATCTACCATCTTTAGCCATAGCAGGCAAACCTTCTTTATTTAAGGCAAATTGAGCAATATCTGTTTTTATTGATCCAGGACAAATCATTGTAATTCTAACGCCTTGAGTTCTATTTTCCAAAAATAATGACTCATAAAAACCATGGAGCGCATGTTTTGATGCCGCATACGCGGAACGTTCGTAAAAACCAAACTTCCCTGAAAGACTGCTTGTTATTACAAAATGACCATAGTTTTGTTTGAGCATAAAAGGCAAAACGCATTTGCTTAGCTTGATATTGGCAAAAAAATTAATTTCCATAATTTTTCTGTCCACTTCAATTGGAGTTTCACTTAGCAAAGAACGCTGACTTATGCCACCATTATTAAACAAAATGTCTATTCTACCATGTTTACTTATCACTTGATTGGTCAAGCTTTCAAAGTTGTCAAGAGCTAATAAATCAAATGGTAAAATATAAATTTCTGCAGGAAGTGAATTACATTTTTCCTTTAAATCTTGAAGTTCTTGATAACGCCTGGCAGATATTATTAATTTAATTTCAAAATGAGCCAATTCATAGGCTAATGCTGCTCCAATTCCAGATGATGCACCGGTAATCCAAACTACTTTATCTCGATAAAATTGATGCATTATTTGAGTACTGTAAACTTTCCTTGTGTGATGGATTTACCACTAACATTTATATTGTAATAATACATGCCGTTGGCCAAACTTAAATTATTTAAGATGATGTTTGTTGAATTACTGTAGTCCTTTAACATAATATCAACTTGATTACTCACATTTTCTCCAAGCTGATTTATGATGTTTAAATTAAAATTTTGGTCAGCAAAAATTGAATATGGATAATTTAAAGAAATCGTGGCTGAATGTTGAATTGGATTAGGGTAAATTTGATTCTGAACCTCAGCTAAAATGCTTTTCTCATTTACACCAACATAAACTGTTAAGTCAACATCTGAGGGTGTCAAAGTATCAGTTTTTATAAAATAGATATTAGAAAGTCCTGACCCAAAACTATTTGAAGTGCCAATAACAGCATAGCCATAATCTAAAGTTTTAATTACACTTTTTCCAACATCTTCAAAACTTCCACCATAGGTTCCGCTATTTAAATAACTTCCTGAAGAATCATTAATATATAGAAAAACGTCATTTACACCTGGAAAATTAAGATCGAATTGTCCTACTGAAGTTATTCCGTTATTGTATCCAGGAATGGCAAAATTAATTTGATTACCTACCGTTCCTATTGAGCTATTTTGAAATGCCCAATATTGAGAACCATCATTTCTAATCTTAATCAAGAAGGTGTTATAGTTATTTGGGTAGTTAACTAACTTAGTTTTTCCTGAAATCACCAATAGCCCACTTGACTCAATATAAACATTGGCTCCTTCGTCATCATAAATATCACCAAATGTTCGTTCCCAAATCAAATTCCCATTTATATCTAATTTAATTACATAAATGTCTTTACTACCAGAACCAATACTTTCTGTGCTACCACATATCAAATAACCATCTGCCACAGTTACTATTGCATTTGCAACATCATCTTTATTTCCACCAATTTTCTTTTGCCATTGCTCATTGCCATTAGCATCAACCTTAATAATTAACATGTCACTGAATTCGTTCCCTGTGTCATAAGTTTTACCAGCCATAATAAAACCACCATCAGCACAAGTATCCATACTATTGGCAAAATCCCATTCACTTCCTCCATAATGTTTAGTCCAAATGGTATCCCCCAACATATTCGCTTTTATTAAATAAAAATCGTACGAATTGTTTACAAAGCTACTGGTGTGACCTGCTAAAACTATGTTTCCATCATTGGTGAATTTTATTTTACATGCTCCTTCTATTTCATTGCCTCCATAGGTATGTTGCCATTCGTAATTCCCAAGTTTGTCAACTTTGAGCAAATAAAGGTCAGAGCTTGTAGAAAAACTATTTGAAGTGCAAAGAAGCAAATAACCTGTATCAGCCAATTGTATTAAATCATTGCCTTGATCATAGGAATAACCACCATAAACTTTTTGAAATTTTTGTGTTTGTGCTTTAGCCAAATCATAGCAAAAAATATTAACGCCAAACATGAATAATAAGGTTAACAAAAGGTATAATTTCAAGTCTCTCATTTTTATTTGATTGCCTGTCTAATTTTTATCAATTTTTTCATTAATGGCTCAATCTCATCCAATTGAAGCATATTAGCACCATCTGACTTGGCATTTTTGGGATCAGGGTGTGTTTCAATAAATAAACCATCAGCACCAGCAGCCACGCCTGCAGCAGCAATGGTTGGAATTAAATCAGGCCTACCACCTGTAACGCCACTTTCTTGATTAGGTTGTTGTAAAGAGTGTGTAACATCAAGAACTACTGGCACATCATGCTTTTGCATTTCAGGAATATTTCTGTAATCAACAATTAAATCATGATAGCCAAAAGTAGTGCCTCTCTCGGTAAGCATAATTTGATGATTTCCTGATTGTCTCACTTTTTCTACTGCAAATTTCATTGAGTATGCCGATACAAATTGACCTTTCTTAATATTTACCCATTTCCCAGTTTCTCCAGCTGCCAATAACAAATCCGTTTGCCTACATAAAAAGGCTGGAATTTGCAATACATCAACATATTTTGCGGCTAATGCTGCTTCTTGCTCTGTATGAATATCAGTTACAGTTGGTAAATTATATTGTTCTCCTGCCAATGCTAATATTTCTAATGCCTTTTCATTTCCAATTCCTGTAAATGAGCTTAGTTTTGATCTATTGGCTTTTTTATAAGAAGCTTTTAAAACCAACGGAATTTTTAATTCAGCAGAAATACGGCTCAAATGTGAGGCTATTTCAAATAAATTTGCTTTACTTTCTACTACGCAAGGACCTGCCAGAAGAAGAAAATTACCACTCTCAACGTTTCCTATTTTATTAATTTTACTTATCAAAATTTTCATTTTTAATCAACAAATTTCCTGTTACTGGAAATTTTTTAAATATCTTAAACTGATTTGTATCAACAAATTTACTCATGTTGCTTGATTCTACAAAATAGAATTCATAATTACCATCTTCAAATCCTTCCCTTTTTAACGTATCTAACCATAAGCCTGTTTTTGTTGTTGCTCTATAAAAGTTCAATGATGGCTGAAATATCCAATCAATTCCAAGTTTGAGCTTTTCAGACTTATTTGATTGATAATAGTACTTTTCCAAATTAGAGATTAATAGCTCATTTTCTGCATCATATTTCCAATTTAATGAATTGTGTTTAGGCAAATAAATTATTACGATAAGCCCAGTTATTAAAGAAATCATCGCTGTAAATTTATGAACCAATAAAATATTAATATCATCAATAAAATAAAGCACAGATAGCATATAAAGGGGAATTAAAAAAATGGCAGTACGCTGAATTAAATACCTAGTATCAATTAAATAAAACAAGGCAATTTGAATAATCGCAATAAATAACATGCATCCCGTACTAAAAAAGAACAAATTCAAAATTTTATTTAGGTATAATTTTCTGAAAAACCAATATGTTAAGATAATTATGCTGATTAAAGTAAGTGTATTAATCAAATGAACTAGATTGTTGCTTAGATTTATTGGATCAAGCGAATAAAAAACCAAAGAATTGATAGTATCATCAAATATATTTCTATTTCCACCAAAATAGAGCTGATTATGTTTTATTAATTTGGCAATTGGGCCAATTATAATTACAATTACAACAATTATAACAGAAATTAATACATAACTATTTCTCCGAACAAATTCCCAATTGATTATCGAACTCTTTATTTTTATTAGGAAAAGAGAAATAATTAAAAAAAATGAAACTACATAGTATAGTATTGAAAAATTTGAAAAAAAAGAAAGTAGTAAAAAAATTAAACTTAATCTAAAACTTAAATCAGGTGTCTTTTGGAAAAATACTCTACCAAAAAAATACCAATGTGCCATTAAAAAGCCAAGTGATAAGCCATATCCTCTTGCCAATGAAAAAATATCTAATAAATATAAATTAGCATTTAATAAAATAAATGATGAAATTCTTAAAAAATTGTTTCTAAAGTTTAATGAAATTAAGGCTGAAAACGTAATAAAAAAAAGGTGTCCTATTAAATTCGGTAGTCTCAAATTAAATGGAGTTGGGTTTAATATTTTATCCACAACTTTCATACTTAAACTATTCAATATGTGATTGTTGGCACTCACTGGCTCTTCCAGAGTAATAATACCAATAATACTTTTTTTTACATAAGAAAGATATGTAAAACTTTCATCATGAGTAAAAGAGGAATGTGAAGCTTTATAAGTTGTCAAACTAAAAAAAACTATCCCAAGTATTACAATGAATATGTTAGACCTATTCAATAAAAATAGATTGAACATTTTCATCAAAACCAACTTTTAATACTAAAAACAATACTTTGTCCATTTGCTTTTTTAGGCATAAGCAAGCCTTCCAATTGATTTGTTCCAAGTCCAACAGTAAAATACCTCCAAACCCTTTGATTAATGATGAATGCATAATTAAAACTTCCATAGCCTCCGTAGCCAATATTAAATGAAGCATTGGTGCTTTTATTAAAATAGTAAGTTGCTCCAACAGCCAAAAATGGAAGGTAAACATCATTAAAACGATATCTCCCTACAAAGTTTAAGGCCAATTTTCCAGGTAATAAATTGTGGCTATAATTAACCTGAAACCAAGTTGGTAACGATGTTTTAAAGGACTTTGTTGAACTCCTTTTTCCCAAATTTACTAAAGTGTCTTTTGACAAATTAATTAATGAATCGTTAATATCAATCAAATTTCTGATATCAATTCCTTCAAACCTAAATAAAGTATCATACTGATAAGCTATGGCACTATTTTGCCAAAATAAATATCCAAAATCAAGCACTGATAATTGTAATTTATGTTTTTCAATTGTAATTAATTGATAATATAAATCAATACTAAAACCCTCTCCTTTTGTAGGATTTGGAATCAATTGCTTGTTCTTAATACTGTCAGTTCTATTATACTTCCCATTAATTTCTAAATCAAGATATTCACCATCAATAGCTGTAAATAAATTTGCCTTATCAATAATTGCCTTTTGCGCATTTCTACCAATTAAGTAACTACCTACTAAACCAAGTTGATGTAAATTGTCTTTTATCATCAATGTTTTCTCTACCCCAAGTCCTGCTTGTTGATAGGAAATAAAATCCATTTGAAATTTTGCCAGTTGAGCTGTTTTGTTTTCGTACATGGCATTGCCAAAAAAACCCACATTAAAAAAGTCTTTGGTCATTTCTAAATTAAGATGTCTTCTTTCTGCAATACGCACTAAGTAACTCCAACCTGTTTTTTTAAAAATACTATCTATATTATGCCTAAATTGAATGCTGACATCACCATCTCCACCAAATCTATTGACATTTTTCAAATCTTTTGCGGCATTTAATTTAACTTCATTACTTAAGTAACCGCCATAATAAAATTGTTTATAAAAATCATTTGGAAAAGCATTTGATTTAGCAGTTAAATTGCCATATATATCTATGTTAAAGTGCTTTTTTGTCCATGCCGAATCGTTCATAAAATTTCCTTGAGCCAACAAAAAATTGAATGTACAAAAAATGAAAATAATACTTAAACTTATTTTGTTCATATTGCTTTATTCTCCCTTATTTCACTTGAACATTAAACAATAAATTCCCAGTTAGTTTCAAATCCAATTTATAATCGCTATAAATTTTGTACTTCATTGGATTATTGAAAGTATTAATGGTTACTACTGCCAACACTTTTCTTTTTTCTAATAATTTATTTAATAGTTCGTTACTAATGGTAATAGGAAGTCTACTTTCTTGTGGAGTTCTAACCTTTCCATCCGCCTCAGGTTGAGCAGCCATAATCGTGCTTTTGTCCATCAACTGTTCCTGTTTTTGAAGATTATTATCTAACAAATAAAATTTAACATCAGCATCAAAAGGAAAACTGTTAACAGCAATTAATTTGAGCACGGCTGATTTAACCGTATTATGTTCTCCTAATGAATCATCTTGTAAGAAAATGGTGTCAATCAATGTTAAATTATTTGATGAAAAATGTAATGGAATATCCAGTCTTACATGTGCTTCAACAGCTTTATCAGTATAAACAAAATCGTTCCCATTAGAAATATTTCCAAAAGGGTTAAGTTCGGCATAATAGCCATAATTAAAACTGGTAGGCATATTTTCTAACAAGCTCACCAAATTACTATTTGTATTATTATATTCGAAGCTATATAAACTAGGTATAAAAGGATTATCCGTAGCCCTGTGTACATTAAATATTTGTGAAACACTGTTGTGTTGAAGTGAAACCGTATTTCCTGTTTTGCTATTGGTAGATTTAAATGAAAGTAAACCTGCTCTAATATCGGCTCCAATACCATTTCTTATATCTAAATTTAATTTTGCCTCTTGTAACGAAAAATTTCCTGCAACTATGCGATCAAACAAAGTTAGTTTTGAATCTGTATAGCTCGTATCTTTGCTTTGCCCAAAGTAACCTTTCGCATAATAGGGAACAATGCTCTTTAGCTTAATTGAAACTTTTAAACTGTCAGTTGAGTTTATTTGAGCCAAACCATTAGCAGAAGTGCTCACATTGGCTATTAAATGAGTAACCAATCTATTTACAAAAGCACCTGATAAACCTCTTAAATCAACATCATAACCATCTAAATTAAAACTAGCGCTGTAATTTCCGCCATTGCTAGAGTTATATGCTGGAATAGTAGCATTAAATGTATATGGCTGACCATTTTTAAGCGCTTTAGGAAGAATATAAGTAATGTCAACTGGCTGTGTGATTTTGTTTACAATTTTCACCTCTATTTCACCTGACTTTATTATTAAACGTGATAATTCAAGCGGTGAAAAATTTAGATTTGATTCTTCAGTTAGATCCATAAAGTTATCGCCAGCATTCAAGAATATTGTGCCAAAAGGAATAGTAAAGTATTTCAAAATGGCTGTATCTGGCAATTGATTGGTATTAACAAAACCACTACTATTAAATAAATCATCGTAAACTACATTAATAGAATTGTCGGAGTTTATTTGTGTTAACGAGTCAGGTAATATTTGGTCAATACTCAAGGTTGTTTTAAATAATGGTCCTAATAAATTGGTATCCCAATCAGTTGCTTCTCGTTTTTTACAAGCACCTAAAATTACCAAAAATAAACCAAGAGAGAAATATTGAAAGAATTTTATTTTTTTCAATTGCTTATTTATTAATTAAGAGGTAAACATAATAAAAAAAGGGTTACATCGTACGATGTAACCCTTATAGTTTGAAAAAATTAGTTTATGCCGTTGCTTTCATATTGTCTAAAACAGCCATTACCTCTTTAACAGCTTTTGCTGATTCATTGCAAAGTTGCATTTCATCATTATTAAGCTTTAATTCAATTATTTTTTCGATACCATTTTTACCAAGTACAACTGGCACTCCCATGTAAATATCTTTCATGCCATACTCACCATTAAGCCAAGCACAAACTGGAAATACTCTTTTTTGGTCACGCACTATAGCCTCAACCATTTGAGCAGCAGCAGCTCCTGGTGCATACCAAGCCGAAGTTCCAAGTAAGTTAACAATTTCACCTCCACCTTTTTTGGTTCGTTCAATAATGGCATCTAATTTATCTTTTGCCACCAGCTCGGTTACTGGAATTCCACCAACTGTTGTGTATCTAGGCAGTGGCACCATAGTATCGCCATGCCCACCCATTAAAACGGCCTGAATGTCTTTTGGTGATACATTCAACTCGGTTGCTAAAAATGCTTTGTAACGAGCTGTATCAAGTATTCCAGCCATTCCAAACACTTTATTTGATGGTAATTTTGCGTTTAAGTAAGCGCAATAGGTCATTACATCTAAAGGGTTTGAAACAACAATAATTATTGCATTAGGAGAGTATTTAATTACATTTTCAGTAACAGTTTTAACAATTCCAGCATTGGTAGCAATTAAATCATCGCGGCTCATACCAGGTTTACGAGGCAAACCTGAAGTGATAACCACTACATCTGAACCTGCAGTTTTTGAATAATCATTGGTACTTCCAGTGATGCGACTGTCATACATATTTATTGGGGCTGTTTGCCACATATCTAAAGCCTTGCCTTCAGCAAAGTTTTCTTTAATATCGAGTAATACAACCTCATTAGCTAACTCTTTATGAGCAATAACATCTGCGCAGGTAGCCCCCACATTGCCTGCTCCAATAACAGATACTTTCATGATATATTTTTTTATTAAGTGAGAAATATTTAATGCCGCAAATTTAGTAATCTCAATGTGATAAAAAAATGATATTATTACATTTGATTTAAGAGCGACAATTACTTTAAAGAAAATTACCCGAATGAATATCAATTTTCAACATAAGGCCGCATTTATAGCCATTTTCACAGTACTTTCAATTCATTTTAAATTTTACGAAACTATAAATTTAGGTCCTCAATCAACCGATTTATGGCGACAAGCCGATTGCTATTCTATTGCACTAAACTATTATCAAAATGGCTTCCATTTTTTTAAACCTCAGGTGCATTTTCTTTTTTCTCAAAATGGCTATGCTGCTGGCGAATTCCCTATCATATATTTTCTTTCTGCTATACTTTTTAAGTTTTTTGGGGTGCACTTTTTTTTATTTAAAGGTTTAAATTTATGCATCTTTTTTTTAGGTTTATATTTTCTTTTCAAGCTCACTTTTAGGTTTACAAACCATTATATTTTGTCATATTTTATTTGCATACTTTATTTTTGTACGCCTGTAGTTTTCTTTTATGCAAATAATTTTTTGAGCGATGTTTCTGCCTTAAGTTTTAATATTATAGGTTTATATTTGTTTCAAAGGTTTTTCGATACTCAAAAAATTAAAATATTGAGCTTAGCTGCTTTTTGTTTTGCGTTGGCAGGTTTGTTAAAAGCTAGTGCATCAATACTTGTAATTGCTATTTTATGCTCTGTTATATTAGAACTATGGTTTGCTGATGGTAAATCAGTGTTTTACGATACCATTAAAAAATATAAATACCGCATAATTGCCCATTTCTTAATTTCAATTTTACTTATAATTTCATGGTATAGTTATGCTATAAGATTTAACCAATCAAATCAAACTGTTTTTTTTGGAACAAAAGCTATGAAAGGCTGGCCTATTTGGGAAAACAATTTCATGCAGATAAAGGATACCTTAAACAACTTTAGATTAATTCATGTTGAAATTTTATCGCCATTAAATTTGGCTTTATTCGTTATTTGTATGCTTACTATTATTGTTTTCAGAAAAAAAACAGATGCCTTTTATTTCAAATTACTATCATTTTTATGTATGGGGCTAGGTATGTTTATTGCCTACTTTTGGAAAGGCTTTCAAGACCAGCAATATTATTTAGTTAATTTAATTATACTTCCCATTCTTACTTGCTTAATTGCCTTTAATATTCTATCTAAATTTGATTTTAGTAAAATCAATTTTTATACTAAAGCAACTATGTTATGTTGTGCTCTGTTTGCAATATATACTGGAAAAAATATTTACAAATGTTACTACAAAGGCGGTTGGAGACATCAAAAACTGGATGCTGTATATTATGATAATTATCTTGAGACCAAATTATTAACTTTTGGAATAGATAAATCTTCAAAAATAATTTCACTTGATGACGGCACACCAAATGGAACCTTAGCCATGCTTAATAGAAGTGGTTGGTCTTCATATGGTTTTAACAGCGATCGCAAGTATAAAGTATTTGAATTTGAATCTAAAATAAAAATGGGAGCATCATTTTTAATCCTCAATGACACCTCATTTTTAAAACATGAGGTGATCAAACTGTATACTCAAAATCCCATAGGAACTTACAAAAATTTACGCTGCTATAAATTAACTCAATAATCCTTATTATTTCAGTTTCAACAGCTTTTTTGCCATTTTACCTTCAATTGACAGCATAATAGCTGGTAATAATAATAAGTTTGTTATCATGGCAATTAGTAATGTTAATGATAACAAAATTCCTAGTGCTGCTGTGCTACCAAAATCCGATAAAGCAAAAATAAAAAAGCCTGCAAATAAAATAATGTTGGTGTAAATCATACTTCTTCCAGTTTCTAAAATAGTGGCATGAATTGCTCCAGCGTATGTTTGTGTCCTGCTTTGTAATTCTTGTCTAAAGCGCGATAGAAAATATATAGTACCATCACTTGAAATACCAAACGCAATGCTAAAAATTAATATAGTGGAAGGTTTGAATCTTATTCCAAAAAAGCCCATAATACCAGCAGTAATAATTAAAGGAATTAAACAAGGTAATTTACTTAATAAAATAATTCTTAAGCTTCTAAATAATGCCAATCCAATAAGAATTATAAGTATAATTTCAATGAGTAAACTCTCTAATAAATTTGATAAAAGATAGTCATTTCCCTTTAAAAATATTAAGCTATGGCCTGTAAAACTTACCTTAAAATCGGTGCCAGCAAAAATTGAATCTGCTTTAGGCTGAATTTCTTCCATTAATGATTTTATTCTTTCAGAGCCAACATCAGCCATTTGATAGCTTATGCGCGTATATTGTCTACTTCTATCTAAAAACAAATTGAAATTCGACACATTACTTTTAATTGGCAAACTATAGTCTGATAGTTTTTTTAATTCTGTAAAACCCGGCAAAATGTAGAATTTTGGATTTCCATCTTTGTAAAATTGATATGAAAATTTTATAGCCTCAGCCAGTGAAAGTGGTTTTGAGAACTCAGGATATTTAGCCATTTTCTTTTGAAATGCATTTATTTTATACAAGGCTCTGGCATTCTCTTCAAATACACCATTCGGCTTTTTGGTGTCAATTAAAATTTCAAAAGGCAAAACCCCATTGAAATTTTTTTCAAAAAATCTTAAATCATCATACACCTTATCTTTCTGAGGAAAATCATCAACTACAAACCCCAAAACCGATATTTTACTCATTCCTATTATAGATACAATAGTGATTAAACCAATAGACCAATAGACTTTTTTTCGCTGATGGCTTACTAAATGAATAATAAAATCAAGTATTTGGTTGATGCGTTTACCATCAAGATGTTTTGTATGTTTCACCTTTGGAGGTGCCAAATAACTCAATACAATTGGAATTAAAATTAAGGTTATTCCATAAGTTACCATTACACTTATTCCTGAAACAACGCCAAACTCAACCAGTAAGGCACTATTGGTAAAATATAGCACTGCAAAACCAATTGCTGTAGTTAAATTTGCTAAAAACAAAGTAATGCCCATGGTATTAATCATTCGTGCTATTGCTTTTGTTCTGTTTCTATGCTTAGCATACTCCGAATGGTATTTATTAATAAAAAAGATACAATTTGGAACACCAATTATTAATATGAGTGGAGGTACCAGTGCCGATAAAACAGTAATTTTGTAATTCAACATTTCAATTGTTCCTACCGACCATATTACACCTATAATAACTACCAAAAGTGAAACAAATACAGATGAAAATGAACGAAAAAACACCCAAAGAATCACAAACATAAGTACCAGTGCCAAGCCTAAAAACAAGAACATTTCTTTTGACACCTTTTGCATAAACACAGTTCTTATGTATGGCATGCCGCTTAAATGAACATTTGTATAATGCTTAGCTGAATATTTTAATGCTAATTCTCTTATATCATTTACAATTTTTATCCGATTTTTTGAATTTATCTCCGTTTGTGAAAAAGTAACTGCCATTAAATGAGAACCCGCTTCTTTGTTTAAAACAAAACCTTCATAAAAAGGCAATGAATCTAATGACAGCTTTACCTTGTTAAGTTGTTCTTGATTTTCGGGCATATGCGTTAAAAAAGGAACAAACATGATTTTGTGTAAACTATCATCAAAAGCAACCTTACTTACATTGGTGATTGATATTACATTTTCAACGCCTTTTATTTTTTTAATCTCATGCGATAAATTATGCCAATCATTAAATTTATTTAATGTAAAAAAGTCTTTGTCCTGTAAACCAATAACCATAATGTTTCCATCCTGTCCAAATAATTCCTTGAAGTTATTGTACTCGCTATAGGCACTATCAGTTGAAGGTAAAATTTTAGCAAACTCATACGATAATTCAACCCTTGATGCATGATAGGCCATAAAAGTGGTGAACATGCCTAATACCACTATAAAAGCAATACGATTTCTAAGAATTTTTCTAGCAATAAATGGCCACATGAAATTAATTGTTTTGATCACAAAGGTATAAGGCATTTTTGATTTGCCTTATATTAATTAATATAATTTACTTGAAAGGATTTCTAACCTGCCAATTGGTGCTATTTTCGGCAATAAAATAATCTGCAGAGTATTTATAGCCTATTTTCAAAATTGGATTGCTGATCTGAAAAAAATTGCTCTTTACTATAGGTTTTGCACCAGCTATTGCTTTAGCTTCATAGGCAGTACGGCCCATTCTTAATACCGATTGTTTTTTAAAAATTGCATCTTTAATACCAGTTTGTAGCATACATTGATATAGGTGATGACTTTTGTTTATTTTATAATCAATCCCAATATAATGCAATTCCATATGATTTTCTAAACATACATAACTTGTAAAGCCAACAATTTCATCATCTAGTTTCCAAATTTTAAATGTAAAATTGTCTTGCAACACTTCTTTCATTTTAGAAAAATAACGCATATTTAAAACTCCCATTTTAAATGAACTCCTTGAAATTACATTTAAATACAATTTATGAAGTGTACTTTCATGCTGTAAAATCTCAGATGCCGTTAATTCTTTAATCACAAAATGCGAAGTACTTTCTTCTATTTTTTTCGACCTAACAGCATACTTTTTACTTAGGGCGTTTATATAATCATCAATACTTTGCCACTCTTTAGGAATTTGCATTTCCATGAGCACATCATCAGGCATAAGTTTGTATTTATTCTTAAGAATTTGCAACTCCTTCTTCAATAAAGGATGTGCATCTTTAACAATTAAAATACTGCTATCGCAAGCACGCTTAACTTTTGAGATTACTTTATCAAAAACCTTAGCCAAATCACTTTCATTTCTCCAGTCATTTCTAACAACAATGCCTGGCACATCCATGCTAAATAAATGTCCATTCACCAATAAATTGTAATTATTGGCTGAAATAATGCAATATAAATTCTTTGCAGCAAAGGAAAGATTGGAAAAGTTAGGATAGTATTCCTTTCGTATGATTAAGCTTTGAAAATAAAATAAGGCCACAATTTCGCTATTCTCCTTTACCGAAACATAATAGTATGAAAAATCTATAAGTCCCGATATTTCTGCTATGCCAATGTTTTCAATTTGAAATTGATGCTCATATTTTTTAGCAAACTTTTCCCATTCTTCTTTCAAATCATTAACAGAGGTATACACTTCTATTTCATATTGACCAGAAAACGCACATTGCCATGTTAAAAAGTTTGCCTTCTTATGGTGTGGTTTAGTAATTGTTGCCGTATTCAAAGTTTGATTTGATTTGATTTTACTTGATAGTATTTGTACGATTATCCAATATGATAAAAACATCTTCATTGGGCTGTTTCATCAAATACTTTTCACGAGCAAATCGCTCTAGGTAAATTGGGTTTTCTTTCAATTGCTTTAAATCTTGCTCATTTTTTGCAATTTCATTTACATAGTAAAGCTTTTCCTCTTCTAACTGTTTAAGTTCTTTCACCGTTTTGTATTGTGTAACAAAATCATATCGATCAAAAAACATCAACCAAGTCATTAAAAACACTATGGTTATGGTGTATTTATTTTTAAAGATTTTAATAATTCTGTTTGCTCTTTCACTTATCATACCACAAAAATGAGATTTTTATTTTTAAAAGTAATCATTTTAAATTATCATTATAAACAAACAAAAGTTAATTTATTCGGTCATTGGAACCTCAACATCTTGCTCGCCCGACTTGCTTTTTATTTTTACCGCAATTCCTCCCGAAACAACTTCATTTACTGTGGAATCAAAGCCTACGGAGTAAATGTAATAATCGCCTTTTAACAACCCTTCAAAATGCGCATGTGCTGCACTTGACCCATCAACCACTGCTGTTTTAGCATCATCAAAATCCGAAGCATTTTGGCCAGGTAATTCAGTTGCTCCATATTTTATATACACCGTGGCATTAGGAATGCTAACACCATGATGTTTAGGGAATGCAGCAATTGTATTTTCCCCTCCTGTACCATTTTTTTTACATGATATGGTTGCTACTGCCAAAAACGTATAAAAAATAACCAATTTAATTTTCATAGTAATATGTTTTATTGCTTGATAAATTTTGATGTAAAATTACCTGTAGTACTCATCATTTTTAGATAATATAATCCTTTTGAAAGTGCACTTACGTCTAATAAAACCTCATTTACATTATTTTGTTCAATTAGTTGTTTACATTCAATTATTTTTCCATCACTGCTTAATATTTGACATGTAATAAGATCCTTAATATTCATGTTTTGAAAATTCAATACTAATACTTTATTTACTGGATTTGGATAAATATTAATTTGGTCGTATTCATATTTTAATTCCTCGCTAGCGCTTACTACATTTTGATTGCAAACTATCCAATGATCAGGGTCTATTATAACACTGTCCACCTTAAAATTTAATTGAACACTAAAAATTTGTCCAGAAAATGTATGATTAAAAACCATGAGCGTATCGTGGCTTGTATTCTTAAAGCGCACTGGCACAGGCATTTCAAAAAATGATACTGAAGGATGTGATTGAGATTGTGATAAACTAAAACTAATCAAATTGCTGCTATTTTGGTCATAACTTAAAGTGTAAGATGGATAACCTTCACCCCAATACCAATCATTGAAAAACTCATCTAAATTTTGGCCACTTTGTATTTCAAGTTCGTTTTTCAAATCATTGTTCCGTGCATAGTTGTAGCTCAACAAAGGATTGTTTTGGTAGTTGCGTAATGCTGTATAAAAATGGTCATCTCCAATTTTCCATCGCAACATATGTAGTAACATTGCAGCTTTGCTGTAGGTTAAGCGTGCATCAAATAGTCTTGCAATATCCATTGTATCAGCCACAAACACTGAGCCATCAGGCGATGAAGTAATAAAATTAACTTGATTAGATTTCCATATTTTCCAATACAAATTGGGTGAAAATCTCTCGTAACAAAGTCCTGTTGCGTATGTTGCAAAACCTTCATTGAGCCATAAATCTTGCCATGAACCACAAGTTACATGATCTCCATACCACTGATGTGCCAATTCATGAGCTAACAACTCGTATGTAAAGCCTCCAACAAAACTCATGGTTTGATGCTCCATTCCCCCACCCCAATTAAATTGCGCATGACCATATTTTTCATTCATAAATGGATAAGGAATAAACAAACTGTCGAAATATTTTAAATGATTTATCATTTCACCAACAGCATTTTGTGCCATTGCCAAATCTTCATTATAAACATAATTAATTACATCTAGATTGCCTGTACTTAATTGAGCTTGATTGGTAAAGACGGAGTAATCTGAAACAGCTATGGCAATTAAATAAGCAGCAATTGGATATTGATGTTTCCAATGAGTTATTTTATCCACTCCAATCGTGACCTCATTTATTAAAACACCGTTTGAGGCTACTTTGTATATGTTAGGCGCCTTCACAAATACATCTATTGAATCAATTTTATCATTCAAATCTTGTTTAGCTGGCCACCAATCTTTTGAACCATATGGTTCCGAAAGTGTCCATAAAACAGGTACATTGTTTGGTCCATGTGTTTCTGCAGCAAATGAACCAAAGCCTGTTTCTGGAGGCACACCATGATAATATACCCTAATTGAGTCATATTGGTTAGCTAATAAGTATGAACTAAAATTTACTGATAAAATACCCCCAAAGTGATTAAAGTTTAATAAAATTCCATTCATTTTAACACTGTCTGCTACCAAACTATCACTCAGTTCAAGCTTAAAAGAACTCAAGCTATCGCTATGAAAAAATAAGTAATATACATTGCCTTGTACATATTTTATGGAAGGATTTATTTCCCAATTAAAACGGCAATATTTCAAATCGTAATTATTTGGCAATATTGCTGATGACTGTTTTTGACTATTCGAATGATATGCTTTTTCAGTTTTTGATATTAACATCAAATCACTTAACTGAGCGTACAAAAAATTCGAATAAATAAGGCTGCTCAATATAACAGAAACGAAAAGTTTCATAAGAATGTTGTAGAGCACAAAGATAAGAAAAAAACAAAAACCCCGGATGAAAGGGCAGGAAAACTCAAAACCTGCCCTTTAATTATCCACCACAGAAACATCCGGGTAATATCAATGTAATAAATAATTAAATTTCCAGTTGGAAAATTTAATTGTTCTTCAATAAAGTTTGATTGATTTAGTCTGGAGGCTGAATTAGCGAAAAATAAAATCCAGAAGGTAGCAATGCTGAAAGCAGCAAATACAAATTATTATCACTTGCATGTTCAATTGATAATGCATTTTCTTCAAAGCTTGAGCAAATTAAATCATTATCCATACCTTTTTGCTCTTGCTTTTCACTTTGTGTTGAATTACAAACCACATCTTTAAAAACAAAATCAAAAAAGTTTAAGTCACATTCATCGCTATAAAACGAACTTATTTCATAAAATATTTTGTGTATCACATTCCCAATAGCCATAGAATGACCTATTTGAAACACAAACGAAAACAATAAAATATGTGAAATAGCTTTTTTCAAGTAACAAATTGAGCCACAAAAGTACTATTTTAATTCATTATAAACAGCAAGAAACTGTTAAAATATTTTTTGTAAAAATCCACAATGAATAGTTAACAATATTTTTAGTGATGAAACGGCCTTTGCAGATATTATTGAAACTTTGTAGCATACTTAATGTATTTTTATTATGGCCACATTTGAAGTGATAGGCGGTACTCGTCTTAAAGGTGAAATTGTTCCACAAGGTGCAAAAAATGAAGCTTTGCAAATTTTATGTGCAGTGCTATTGACTCCTGAAAAAGTAACTATTAGCAACATTCCCGATATAGTTGATGTTAATAAACTGATTGATTTACTTAAAGCTCTTGGCGTTAAAGTTGAAAAATCTGGATATGAAGAATACACTTTTGAGGCCGATGAAGTGAATGTGGATTACCTCAATAGTCCTGAATTTAAAAAGAAAGGTGCTGCTTTAAGAGGATCAATCATGATTGTTGGCCCATTGCTGAGTCGATTTGGGAAAGGTTATATACCACGCCCTGGTGGCGATAAAATTGGTAGAAGAAGACTCGATACTCATTTTATTGGTTTTCAAAACCTTGGTGCCAAATTTGAATATGATGAAAATGATAGTTTTTACAAAGTAGAAGCCAGCAATTTACAAGGTTGTTACATGTTACTCGATGAAGCCTCAGTAACAGGTACTGCTAATATTATTATGGCTGCAGTTATGGCTAAAGGTACCACCACAATTTACAATGCCGCTTGCGAACCTTACATACAACAGCTTTGTAAAATGTTAAACAGAATGGGTGCTAAAATTACTGGTATTGGGAGTAACTTATTGAGCATTGAAGGTGTTGAATACTTGGGCGGCACAACGCATCGCATGTTACCCGATATGATTGAAATAGGCAGTTTTATTGGTTTGGCCGCTATGACTCAATCTGAAATTACCATCAAAAATGTAGCTTACAATGAATTGGGTGTTATTCCGGACGTTTTTAGAAAATTGGGTGTAAAAATGGAATTACGAGGCGATGATTTATTTATCCCTTCTCAAGATTCCTACGAAATTGATACCTTTATTGATGGCTCGATTATGACATTAGCTGATGCGATTTGGCCTGGTTTTACGCCTGATTTATTAAGTATAGCTCTTGTAGTAGCAACTCAAGCAAAGGGAAGCGTACTTATTCATCAAAAAATGTTTGAAAGCAGATTGTTTTTTGTAGATAAATTAATTGATATGGGTGCACAAATTATTTTATGTGACCCACACCGTGCCACAGTTATAGGTTTAAATCATCATCATGCTTTAAAAGGAATTTCCATGACATCGCCTGATATTAGAGCCGGTGTAGCCCTTTTAATTGCCGCAATGAGTGCCGAAGGTAAAAGTGTTATTGATAATATTGAGCAAATCGATAGAGGATACCAAAGAATTGATGAAAGACTAAACGCTATTGGAGCTAAAATTAAAAGAGTAAACTAGATAATTACTCCTCTGGTCTTTCTTCTTCAACATCTTGCAATGCATTCCAACCTTGGGCTGTTAAAGGATAAACTGCTCCCGATTTAGTAATTAAATTGCATCCTTGGGCTTCTTCGGTAATATGACCTATTACTGTAAAGTTAGGATTGCCCTTTATTTTGTCATAATCTTTTAAATCAATGGTAAATAACAATTCATAATCTTCACCGCCATTTAAAGCACATACTGTTGGATCTAGATTAAATTCTCGTGCAGTATTATATGTTGTTGGATCAATAGGAATCTTCTCTTCATAAATTTTGCAGCCCTTTCCCGAAGCCTTACACACATGTAACATTTCTGATGACAATCCATCCGAAATATCTATCATGGCGCTTGGAACAACTTCTAATTTTGTAAGCAATTCATTAATATCTATCCTAGCTTCTGGTTTTAATTGTCTTTCTAATATATAATCATGACCTTCTAAATCTGGTTGTACTTGCTTATTTGAACTTAAATAAACATCCTTTTCTCGCTCCAACAATTGTAATCCAACATAAGCAGCACCCAAATCTCCACTAACTACTATTAAATCATTCTCTTTTGCACCACTTCTATATACAATATTTTCTTCTGGAGCCTCTCCAATAGCCGTAATACTAATTATTAAACCTGAAGTTGAAGAAGTTGTATCACCGCCTATTAAATCAATACCATATTTTTCACAAGCCAAATAAATTCCTTGGTATAATTCATCAATAGCTTCTAAAGAAAAACGATTACTAATAGCTATTGAAACAGTTATTTGTCGAGGGATGGCATTCATAGCTGCTAAGTCAGAAACATTCACCATTACCGACTTATAACCTAAATGTTTTAATGGTACATATGACAAATCAAAGTGAACCTTTTCTACCAACATGTCTGTGGTAACTATACATTTTTTATTACTATCAAACATCAATACAGCTGCATCATCACCAACGCCCTTTATTGTGCTGCTTTGTTTATGTACAATATTTTTTGTGAGAAAATTTATTAGCCCAAACTCCCCTAATTTTTCCAATTCGGTTCTTGGTATGGAATTGTCTTGCATATTTAATATATTAATTAAATTGCAAAGTTATCAAATATGACTGTTTTATTTTACTGCCGACTTTATTTTTTCAGTGTTTTCAAAGCCAAATATTCTAAAAAGTAGGCAGTAGCTTGCAGTTGTGGCAGCGCTTGAAGTTGGTTTAAAGCTTTTAGGCAAATTTTCCTTAAATGCTTTAATGGATGCATCTTTATTATGTTTATACAAAACTCTTATAGCATCAAACAAAGCCTGATAATATGGCTGCATTTTGCTTTTATCTACATTTTCTTCCAAATATTTTAAGATTCTTATTCTAAGATGGAGGTATCGTTCCAAATTCTCGGCTACGTTTTGTTGCGTAATTGAGCCTCCTTTTCTATCTCTTACTATGGTTAAGGCTCTTGCATCAGCGCAAACTTTGCCGCTTAAGCGCATAATACTAAACATTAAGGCATACTCTTGACTACTTTTTAATGTTACATCAAAAGCTCCTGCTGATTTTACTGAACTGGTTTTAAAAATATTTGCACTAGTAATACCAAGTTGAGTGTATAGTAAACCAAGCCAAAAATCATTACGATGCACTTGATGTAACTTTTTATTACCCTCTACTGATTCTCTATAATAATTAGCCGCTATAAAATCAGGGAAATTATTGTTCTTAATTAAATTAACTTGGTGTGCAATTTTTTCGGGCTCCAATAAATCATCTGCATCTAAAAACTGTACATATTCACCATGTACTTCTTGCAATCCTCTATTTCTAGCATATGGCGCACCCTTTTGTAGTTCTTCAACTAAAGTAATTAAGGAACTATGTTCAGTTGCAAATCTTGTTAGTATGGATAAAGTACTATCGGTTGAATTGTTGTTGACGCAAATTATTTGTAAATCTTTGTATTGTTGTGCAAGCAATGCCTGCAAACATTGGGCAATGTAATTTTCAACATTATAACAGGGTATAACAACAGAAACTAGCATAACAATGAATTATTGGAATGAAATCAATATTTGATTTTTTTCAACAGCGTTGCCCTTAACCGCATGTATTTTTTTTATTATTCCATCAGTTGGTGACTTAATTATATTCTCCATTTTCATGGCTTCAAGCACAATTAATGCATCTCCTTTTGCAATTGTATCACCTTCACCAACAGCAATATTTAATACTAAGCCTGGCATTGGTGCTTTTAACTCAAGTACTTTTTTACTTGCCATGCTATCCATCCCCAAACTTTTTAATAACGCATCGAATTGATCGCTCAATTTTACTGAATTACGCTTGCCATTTAATTTTAAATCAACTTGTTTAGCAACTCTATCAATTTTTAAAATTTCAATATTAAAAGATTTTCCTTCTCTTAGAATGTGCCAACTATTTGAAGTTGATTTTGTCCTATCTAACTCAAACATTTGGCTATTGATAGTGCCTTTCTTAAAGCTTTTATCTTCAAAAATAATGTCAAATGATTGATTATTTATATTTGCTTTTATCATATAAAAAACTTACACAATAACTGGTAGATTAATTGCTTCAACAGCCTTTATTTCTTTTACTGCCTTCTTTACAGTTTCTTCAACGCCTGCCTTCATAGTCATCATGCTCATATTGCATGTACTACAACTGCCATGAAGTTTTACTCGCGCTATATAATCCTCGGTAACATCAACCAAAGAAACATTGCCTCCATCGGCTTCTAAAAATGGCCTAATTTGCTTAAGCGCTTCCTCAATTCTTTGATATATTTCGCTATTAATCATTTTCTTGTTGTCTATTTGATTGCGAATTTAATTAATTAATTGGTTTATAGATAAAAATTATATCAATTGAAAAATAATGAACCATGCCAGAAAGCAATATAACTCGAATGCATCTTTTCTTCAGTTGGCATTTATCAAAAATAATAAGGATATTTAGAAATATTAAGTTTTAAAAATAATCTACTTCCATGTGAATGAAGTAATAAATCGATCAATATCTTTATTGACATAATTGAGCACAGGAGCTATGGAATCTGCATTGGGGCTCGAATTAAAATACAATGCACATCTTATAAAATGCTTTGTACTGTCAGTTAAATAAAATTGAGCTTGCGAGGCACTATTTCCACTCAAATTGTATAGCAATCCATACACTCTTATGCCATCAAAATTAATTGGAATTTCTTCTATACCATCAGCTTTTACTGTATGTTTATAAACCAAGGTTCTTGAATTTGCAAGTTGTAATTCTAAATCGGCTTGATTCTGTATTGGTGTGTAGCTCAAATGCAGAGTGGCGTTCAATTTTTTATACTCGATATTATACCAACATTGTTCCAATTGCTTTCCTTGATACACTCTAGCTTCAGCCATTGTTGAATAATCAAATGAAAAAGGACAATCCGACTCAAATTTTTGATAAGAATGTTCTGGCAAATCTATTCTAAAATATCCTCTTGGTTTGGGTGTATATTCTTCATCACAAGAAGAAAAAAACAAAGTTCCTAAAAGAAATATTGGAATCACAAAACTTGGGATAATTTTCCCTACTTCATGAAATCCGCTATGTTCTATATGTTTAATGATAGTAAGTTTAATTCTTTTAATCCTCCTTTTGTCAACAGATTCAACTGTGAAAATATAATTATCGAAATTTATTTTCTCATTCTTTACAGGAATTTTTCCACTTAGCTCTAATATAAAACCTGCAAGCGTATCTGATTCGCCTTTCTTTTCCTCAAAGGCTTGGCCATCAATATCTAATACTCGATATAAATCATTCAATGGTATTTTTGCTTCAAATACATAATTATTATCATCTAATTTTGAATAAACCAACTCCTCTACATCAAACTCATCATTGATTTCACCAATTACTTCTTCAATAACATCTTCTAAGGTAACAATACCATTAGTTCCGCCATATTCATCAACAACAATAGCTAAATGAATTTTTTTTATTTGAAACTCTTTCATTAAGTCATCTATTTTTTTGCTTTCTGGAACAAAAAAAGCTGGTCTTAATAAAGTTTGCCACTTAAAATCATTATCTTTATCTAAATGAGCTATTAAGTCTTTTATAAATAAAACACCCACCACTTTATCTAAGGTATCACTATATACAGGAACACGCGAGAAACCATTCTTAATAATCAAATCAATCACTTCAAGGAAGGGGGTATTTTCATCAAAAGCAACAACATCAATTCTTGGTTTCATAATTTGACTTACCTCGGTGTTTCCAAATTCTACAATTCCTTGTAAAATTTTTCTTTCTTCTTCGGGGGTGTGTTCACTGGATGTAAGTTCAAGCGCCTGTGAAAGCTGGTCAACTGACAAATCAGGTGTTTTTTGTTTGATTCTTTTATCAAATGCTCCTGCAATGGAAACCAAGACCCAAACAAATGGCCACAATACCCTTTGCGCAAAATCAAAAATGTGAATCATTTTAACTGCAATTTTTCTTGGACTCTTTGAAGCAAATATTTTGGGAATTACTTCGCCAATTAACAATATAATGAAAGTTACTACAACAACTTCAATTATAAAACCCAAAAACGGATTGTCTCCAAAATTAAAATGCTGGTCAAAAAACATTTCTGATATAATGACCACGCCAATATTCACCAAGTTATGGCTCAAAACAATGGTTGCAATTAAGCTTTTTGGCTTGTCTAAAACTTGATTTACCTTCTGTGCCGCGGTACTTTTATCTTGACTTAAATATTCAAAATCACTTGGGGAAAGAGAAAAAAAAGAAACCTCTGCGGCTGCAATAAATGCTGAAAAGATAAGCAATATCCCAATAATGGATAATTCTAAAAATGATTGAGGCCCAAAGCCATGAAAAATAAATCCTGTAACTATGCCCAAGGGGCAACTGACCGAACCGTCCAAGTTAAATTATTTTAAGTTAAAATGGCAAATCATCAGGGTTTGTTGCTGATGTTGTTGAATTAGAACTAGATGCATCAGTACTTTGGGCAGACTGGTGTATTTGCGTAGATGCAGTATTACTTTCATCTCTTCTATTTCCAATTAATATCGTAATACTATCTCCGTAAATTTCAGTGGTGTAACGTTTGTTCTTGTCTTTATCTTCCCAAGCACGTGTTTTTAATTTTCCCTCTACCAAAATGGTGAAGCCTTTTTTTAAATATTTTTCAGCATATTCAGCTTGTGCTCTCCAAAGTACAATGTTATGCCATTCCGTTTGCTCTACTTTATTCCCATTTTTATCTTTGTAGTATTCAGTAGTTGCTAAAGGAAAATTTGCTACAACAGCCCCTCCTTCTAAATGCCTTACTTCGGGATCTTTCCCTAAATTTCCTGCAAGAATCACCTTATTAATTCCAACCGATGCCATTCCTTGAAATATTATTTATTTATTTCAATTACCTTAAATTCTGTTCTTCTGTTTGCCTGATATTCTTCATCAGTACAAGATACACCATCAACACATTTGTTAACTGGTTTGGTCTCGCCATAGCCTTTAATTTTGATTCTATTGGCTTTTACCCCTCCTTTATTAACAAGATAGTTTTTTGCACTTTTCGCTCTTCTAAAAGATAAATCTTGATTGTAATTATCTGTACCTCTGCAATCAGTATGTGAACTTAATTCAATTGTGATATTTGGATTGTCTTTTAATTGTTTTGCTAATTTGTTTAATGGCTCATGCGCATCAGTACGAATCTCAGATTTATCGTAGTCATAAAAAATTGGTCTAATTCCTTTGTCATTAGCTTCGTCAATTACTATCGGTTTATCCTTAACTAATTCTTCCAAAGTAAAGTCTTTGGTAAGGTCTCCAACTTGGTTGTTAGTTGATATATCTTCTGATTGGCTAAAATAACCATCTTTAGAAACCGTAATATCAAAATCAGTGTTTGGGGCCAGCGAATATGAATAACTTCCATCTTCAGCAGAAAAAATGGTATCAGTTGTATTTCTTGCCTTATCTGTAATCTCAATTTTAGCTCCCGCTATAGGCTTACCATCAATTTTACTTAATATTTTTCCTCCAATATTTACTTTTGATGCCTGTAAAATAAATTCGTAAATTTTATCTGAACCTTCTCTATTACTGCTCAAGAAACCTGTTTTTTGGTCAGAATAAGCCATGTAACCAAAATCATCTTTAGTGCTGTTTATTGGATAATTCATATTTTCAACTTGGCCCCACTCATTCCCATTTTTAACTACTTTAAAAATATCTAAGCCTCCAAAGCTTTTATGACCATTGGATGAAAAATACAAATTACCTAAACTATCCACGAATGGATACATCTCATTTCCAGCAGTATTTATTTTATCACCCAAATTTTTAAGCTGGGTCCAATTATTATTTTCCCATTTAGTTTCATAAATATCAGTTCCACCTTGTCCACCTGGCATATCTGAAATAAAATACATTGTTTTTCCGTCAGGTGTTAATGCAGGATGACCCACTGAATATGATTTGTTATTAAATGGAAACTCTGAACCCTTTACATAATTTCCTCCTGAGATGGAGTCTTTATTAATTTTTAATCCAATAAGATTTTCTAAAAGTTCCGATTTCGATAAACCATCAGTATTGCTTGCAGTATAATAAACTACACTACCATCTTTTAAATAGGTAGCTGATGCTGTATGCAACTTGTTTTTATTGATGTTTCCACTTAACTTTTCAGGTGTGGTATATGAACCATTTTTATCTTTCTTAGTGAAATACAACTTATAATAAGACTTTCCTGATTGAGGTACTTTATCTTTTCCTTTTCCATCAATGTTTGCACTAATTACCAATCCATCTTTATATTGAACAGGACCATAAAATTCCGTTACATTACCAATTTTAGCATTAGTTACTGTATACTTTGCTGAATCTTTCATAAATACTTGAGGTGCTTCACAAGATTTTAACATAGTTTCAGCCAATTTATCGCTTGGGTTCGATTTCAAATACTCTCTCAAAATTACAGCAGCTTCGCCATGCTTTTTGTTTGCAATTAGCATTTGGGCATAATAAAATCTATCTATGGGTTCTGCATTTGACTGACCAATTACTTTTGCATAGGCATCAACTCCTTTTTTTGTATCATTCATTAATCGATAAGTGTTTGCCAGTTTCTTTTGAGCAACAATATTCGATTTTTTACCTATGGCTTTTTCATAGTTTTTAGCTGCTTTAACATATTCAAGTTGCTCCATGTTTTTATCGCCTAAAGCAGTGTATATCTTAGCACATCCACTCAAAATAAAAAGCGATAGCAAAACTAAACAAGAGGTGGTAATATTTTTCTTCATTTTACGATTTGTCTTTGGGTATATAATGCTCCTAATTGCTTCTATAATCTAAAAATAACGCGGGTTTTTACTTTTCATAATATCATGTCCCAGATCAATTCCTATCATTACTTCATGGGAACCTGAGGAATATCTATTTATGGCAGTGGTTGAATAATCATATGCATATCCAACTCTAAACATAGGGTTAATTTGGTACTCAATTATGCCTATTACAGCTGCATTAGTTCTATAGGAAGCGCCAATCCAAAATACATCATTAATTAATACATTGCAATTAATATCTGCTTGCAATGGGGCAGCCTTTTGATACTTTAATAATACTGATGGTTTCAATTTAATCATATCACTTAATTCAAATACATATCCTCCAGTAATAAAATAATGTCTTCTTGCATCTGAAGATTTATTTAAATCAAAATTAAAATTTTTATCAGGGTCATAGGCTATTAATGTTGGGATAGAAATACCAGCATAGTACTTTTTAGTATAATAATAAGCCCCTGTTCCAAATTTTGGTAAAAAGGAACTTTTGATGTTTGTAGCAAATGCTTCATCTCCACCTATTACAGTACTCACTCCTTGCAAATTACTTGAAACAATAGAAGCACCGCCTCTTAATCCAAGTGAAAGTTTTCCTTTACCCAATTTTAAATGATAACTATAATTAGCCATAATATCATTTTGAGTAGTTGGACCAATCTTGTCATTTGCAAATATTAATCCCCAACCCATGGTACGATTTCTTAAAGGACCATCAATACCAATGATATTTGTTTTTGGTGCTCCATCCCATCCTGTCCATTGGTTGCGATGTAATAAAGTAGCACTCATATACTTGTGACTGCCAGAGTACGCTGGGTTTAAAAATAAACCATTAAACATATACTGACTAAGCATAATATCTTGTTGTGCATTCACGCTTACGCTAGAAATGATAAGTGATGCGGCAATGATTAGCTTTTTCATGTGATTTATATTGCGATTCTTAAAATATTCTTTTTAATAATGATTATTTACGTCTAAGTTCTACCCAACGGTTTTCATCTATTTTGCCACATTCTGGAGAGTCTGCGGTTAAAACTATAAAGTAAGTTCCCTCTGGTAATTCTTCTCCATTCTTACCTTTACCTGTCCAATCATTCAAATAAGGCCCTTCACTATTGTAAACCTCATTACCCCATCGGTTAAAAATGGTAACATTATTATCTACATAGGCTTTTATTCCTGGGATAACTAGTTCATCATTTACACCATTACCATCAGGTGAAAATCCTCTTGGCATTTTGTCAAGCACTGCTGGCGGCTCTGTTAATGTTGTTGATCCTTCTATTGTGCATCCATAAGCATCTGTTACAACAACTTTATAAATATTATCTGCTCCAGCTTTTAAGCCAGTTATTATTTGGGTGGTTTCCCCACTTGCCCAAGCGTAAGTGTATGGTTCTTGACCATCAGTAACTACAGCGGTAATTTGCCCATCACTACCTTTTGGACATTTCACATTCCAAAACCCATTGTCATATACCAAAGCATCAAGGGTAATCTTCATATTACTTTGACCTTGTGGTATCCAAACTGAATCAGAGGTTGATTCGCATCCAAAGGTATTTTGAGATGTAACTGCAAATAAACCAGGTTGAGTAATAATGATTGAAGTACTTGTTTCTCCATTGCTCCATAAATAATTATTTCCACCATTGGCAACTAATTCAACTGAACCACCAAAACCACAAGCCAATTGACCGTTTATGATAATATTTGGTTTATTAGCTGGAGGTGCTGTGGTAACTAATACAGATTGTGCTGTTGTGGTACATCCATTAGTATCAGTTACAACAACAGTGTAAGTTCCTGCGGTATCTACGGTGATAGATTGAGAATTACCAATGTTTACATTTTGATTATTTATAATTTGATTCCATTGATAAGCAAAATTACTATTAACAGTTAATGTAATAGAATCACCAGCACATAACTGCGGTGAATTACTTAAGGTAATTACTGCTGTTGGATTAAATAATGTTGTTACAACAATAGTATCGCTTCCAAGCGGACAACCACTAGTATTATTTACTGTTAAAATATATGTTCCTGCACTAAACACAGTTAAGTTTTGTTGATTTGATCCATTATTCCATAAATTACCAGTTGGATTATTTGAGGACAATGTAACAGAACCTCCTAAGCAAAATGTGGTTGGCCCACTGGCGGTAATTTGAGCTGGATTTCCTGAACCAGATAATACGGTTATAGAAGTAGGATTACTAACAGATGTACATCCATTTGTTGCAGTGACTTGAACTGAGTAATTTCCAGTTTGAGAAGCTACTATGGCTTGACTTGTTTCACCATTCGGACTCCATAAGTATGAACTTCCAGCGCTTGCAAATAAAACTACTGAATCCCCAGGGCAAAAGGTTGTTGGCCCATTTGCTGTAATGGTCGCTTGTGATGGAGGAGCTAAAATAGTAACATCAGCAGGTGCAGAAGTAAATGATCCGCAAGAGTTTGAAATGGTTACTGAAACATTGGTAGTTCCAATAGTTGAAATTGTTATTGTTTGAGTAGTTGCTCCATTCGACCATAAATAGGAAGATCCAACATTTTGTGCATCCAAAGTAACACTACCACCACACTGAGAGTATGGACCTCCTAAATTAACTGTTGGAGGGGTTTGAACTATAACATCAATTGGTAATGAGGTAGCTGAGCAGCCAATCGCATCAGTAACTGTTACAGTATAAGATCCAGTTGTATTTGCAAAAATCGATGTGCCTGTTTCTGAATTGCTCCAAACATAAGTCACATTTCCAGATCCAGCACAACTGGTACAAATCATTGAAATGTTATCTATGCCAAAATCATTTCCTCCAGAAGCACTACTCATACTATGCAATGAAATCACTGCACTTGAGGCAACTCCTGCTGTCCAAGTATTTGTATACGGAATCCACTGGTTAACAGGGCCTGGGCAATTCATAACTACACCAACATCTACGCCATCCACTCTTAATTGGAGCATTCCAGGGTTATTATTGGCAACCATGGAACCTAAGAATAATGAAATGTCATAAGTTTGATTCGGAATAACTGTGACTGTTTGTTGCCAGATAAACTGACCAGCATTAGAAGAACCATTAACTGCCAAGAAATTGCCCACTCCTCCTTGACCTACTCCAACAAATGCTGGGTGATTAAGACTTGGGTTATCAGTTACAAAAACAGTCCCTTCTGGTTGTAAGTTATTTTGATAAATATATTGTGAAGTAAAATCACTGTTTCCAGCATCAAATTGTCCATTTGCAATAATGTTTTGAGATTGTTGTTGCGGGTTACTCACTTCTAATTCAACTGAATCTCCAACACAGAATGTGGTTGGTCCATTTGCTTGTATTATTGGCGTGGTAGGGAGTGTATTAATAGTTACATTTATAGTATCACTTGTTACAGAGTTGCACTGATTACTCACCACTACAAAAACTTGCCCGCTACTAGTTAAGTTTGCAATTTGAGCACTTGGTATTTGATTGTTTCCTGTCAAATCTGTCCATGTATAAGTTGCTCCTGATTGAATTCCGGCATCAACATTAACACTACCTCCACACTGAGTAATATCTTGACCCAATGTAACAGAAGTAATATTGTTTAAAACGGTTACCAAAAAGTCTTGTGATATAGCAGTGCAACCATTTCCATTGTTAACAGTTACAGTATATGTACCAGATTGATTTACCAAAATGCTTGGCGTTGTTTCTCCACTTGGTGACCATACAATATTATTAGTTTCACTTGAAGTTAGAGTTAATGAATTCCCGTTACAAATTGTTGCAGGACCATTAGCCGTAATGATAGGTGTTTGAGCTGCAGGTGATATATTAATTACAGCTGTATCGCTACTTACTGTTCCGCATGAATTATTGGCTATCACAAAATAACTTCCACTTTGTGAAACATTGATGATTTGAGTTGTTAATCCGTTACTCCATAAATAAGAAGCCCCAGATAGAGCATTTCCAGCATCTAATGTTACTGAGCCGCCACATTGGGTGAATGGCCCTCCTAAATTTATTGAACTGGACAATGGTGTATCCACAATTACATTAGTTACCTGTGAAGTGGCAGAACATCCAAGTGGATCGGTTACACTAACTGTGAAAGAGCCAGATGTATCTACAGTAATGGCTTGTGTGGTTAATCCATTTGACCAAACGTTGTTGCTTGCGCTACTTGAAGTTAAAGTTACACTTCCACCTTGACAGAAAGTGGTTGGGCCACTGGTTGAAATAGTTGGAGTTTGAGGTAGTGGATTAATTGTAACAACAGCAGTGGTGCTTGTAACACTTCCACAAGCATTGGTAGTTGTTACAAAATAATTTCCAGAAACATTTACTGTTATTGTTTGAGTATTTTCACCAGAACTCCATAAATAAAGGTTATTTGCAGATGAGTTTCCAGCATCAAGTGTAATAGAACCACCACACTGAGTGAAAGGCCCGCCTAAATCTGCTGCAACTAACGGTAAATCTACCTGAACAGCAATTGCATTTGAAGTAGAAGTACATCCATTTGCATCAGTAAATAATACAGAATAGTTACCTGATGTGGTAACAGTTATTGTTGCTGTAGTTTCATTATTTGACCATAATATTCCAGATGCAATATTTGAAGTTAAGTCAACGGAACCACCTTGACAAAAAGTGGTAGGTCCACTTGCTGAAATAACTGGAGAACTAGGCGCATTGAATAAGGTAACATCCGCTACAGTAGAACTTACAAGACCACAAGCATTTGTGATTTGACAAGAGTAACTTCCAGATGCTGAAACAACAATGCTTTGAGTCGTTTCACCATTACTCCATAAATAACTTGCTCCATTATTGGCATTTCCAGCATCTAACACAATACTTCCACCACATTGGATATAAGGTCCTCCTAAATCAGTCGCCACCAATGGAGTTTGAACATTTACTGATATTACGTTTGAAGTTGCACTGCAGCCATTTGCCGCTGTAACTGATACTGAATAATTATTTTGTTGATTTACATTAATTGATTGAGTTGTTTCGCCATTACTCCAAAGGTAATTTTGTTGAACATCACTAGTTAAAGTGACAGAACTATTTGAGCAAATTGTAGTAGGACCATTGGCAGTGATAACTGGCGCTTGAGGCACAGTTAATATATCAACTACTGCAGTGCTTGACTGAACAGAACCACATGTATTTGCTATTGTTACAAAATAATTTCCGCTTTGTTGAACGTTTAAAACTTGACTGGTAGCATTATTGCTCCAAAGATACAAAGTACCAGGTCCTACATTTAGTGCATCCAAAGTAACACTACCACCACATTGTGTATAAGGACCACCTAAATTAGTTGCAATAGGTGGATTTTGCACTGTAACAACAATCGGCAATGAAACACTGCTACAATTATTTCCATCATTAAAACTTACACTATAGGTACCGCTTTGATTAACAGTAATTGTTTGGGTTGTTTCACCAGTACTCCAAGTTATACCATTCGCAATATTAGAACTTAAAATCAATGAACCTCCTGAACAAAAAGTTGTTTGTCCTAGAGGTGTGATTATTGGTGGAGCTGGCAAAGGATTTATGGTAACATCTGCATCTGTACTCTGAACACTTCCGCATGTGTTAGTTAAAATTACATTGTAAATTCCTGTTTGGCTCACTGAAATTGTTTGCGAAGTTGCTCCAGTGCTCCATTGATAAACAGTGCTACCAGAACTATTTCCTGCATCTAAAGTTAAAGAGCCTGCACATTGCACAAAAGGTCCCCCTAAATTTGGAGGGGTTAAAGGAAAATCTTCAGTCACAATAATGGGGTCAGATGTAGCTGTACATCCATTAGCATCTGTAAATGTTACAGTAAATGTTCCACTGTTTGATATTACGATAGATGGTGTGGTTGCACCAGTTGACCATGTGTTACCATTAGGTTCAGAGGAATTTAACACTACGGAGTTTCCTTGACAAAATACAACTGGGCCTCCAGGTGAAATTGTTGGAGGAAATGGAGGAGTATTAATAGTGATATTTACACTATTACTTGTAACTGTACCACAGGCATTAGTTACATCGACTGAAAAAGTTCCGCTTGCTGATACATTTATGGTTTGTGAAGTAGAACCATTGCTCCATAAATAACTTGCTCCTTGATTGCCGGCATTTAAGGTTACACTTCCACCACATTGAGTAATGTCATTCCCAATATTAACTTGTCCTATTGGGTTTACCACATTAACTACAACTACATTTGAAATTGCTGTACAACCATTAGCATCGGTAATTGTTGTAAAATAATTGCCAGAAGCTGAAACAGTTATGCTTTGTGTAGTTTCACCATTTGGAGACCAGACATTTCCACTGTTTGAATTAGATGTTAAAACCTCAGTGTTTCCACTGCAAATTTGTATTGGACCAGCTGGACTTACTACAGCTGCGTTAGGGATATTATTAATTGTTACATTTAAATTATTGCTAGTAGCACTACCACAGGTATTAGTTACAGTAACACTAACAGTTGCTGATGAACTTAATGTTATGGTTTGTGTAGTTTCACCATTGCTCCATAAATATGTTGCACCAGGATTGCCAGCATCTAAGGTTACTGTACCACCACATTGAGTTATATCATTACCTAAGTTAACAATAGGCAACGACTCAATAGAAACATTCACAATATTTGAAGTGCTTGTACAACCATTAGTTGAGGTAACCGTTACTGAATAATTTCCTGATTGGTTAACATTGTTGGTCTGTGTTGTGGTAACATTATCATTCCATAAGTAGGTTACCCCTTGAATATTTCCAGCATCTAATAAAACACTGCCCCCACATTGAACTATAGTACCTGCAGGATTAATTACTGGTTGCTGTGGTGCAGGAATTACAACCACTGAGACTGTGTTTGAAACACTTGGACATCCATTAACATCTGTTGCTGTTACAAAATAGTCACCTGCTGAACTTACAGTTATAGAAGAAGTAGTCTCACCATTCGGTGACCATACATTTCCTGCAGAAGACGATGAAGTTAGTGTTACAGATGCATTATCGCAAATTTGTACAGTTCCTATCGGAGTAATCGTAACAGGATTTGATGGAAAACTATTTACTAAAACTGGTGCAGATACTGAAGTACAACCATTTGGGCCAGTAATAGTAACACTATAGATACCCGGTGAATTCACGGAAATGCTTTGAGTAGTTTCGCCATTAGGTGACCATAGAAAACTCACTCCATTTACAGCAGTTAATGTAGTTGAACCTCCTTCGCAAAATAAATTATTCCCAGATATAGAAGCTAGTCCTGGGTTGTTTACCACTACATTAACTATATTAGATTGTGAAGTACAATTGTTAGCATCTGAAACAACCACACTATAGCTTCCTGGAAGTGATACAGTGATATCGGCACTTGTAGCATTTGTATTCCATACAATGTTGGTAGTTATATCTGAGGTTAAAGTAACAGTTCCGCCAATGCAAAAGCTTGTTGGACCGTTGGCAGTAACAACTGGAGCTATTGGGTTTTGAAGAACAACTATTTCAATAGGGTCTGATGTAGCTGAACAACCAGCTGTATTAGTTACTGTTACTGTATATGTTCCAGCAGTTGAAACAATAATTGAATTAGTAGTTTCATTGGTAGGATTCCAAACATTGTTTGAAACACTACTACTAAAAAGAGAAACATTTGAACCTTGACAAAAAGTGGTTGGCCCGAATGCATTAATAGTTGGTTGTGCAGGATTAGCCTCAACAACAACGTCTATTGGCTGTGAAGTGGCAGTACATCCATTAATGTCTGTTATTGTTGCAGTATAAGAACCTGAAACATCAACAGTAATCGAACTAGCATTAATATTGCCAGGATTCCATATTATTGAATTAGATTGTGGGAGTGCGTTTAACACAACCGAACCGCCAACACAAAAAGTAGTAGGTCCATTAGCAGTTATAGTTGGTGCCTGTGCTTGAGGAAGCACATTTACTGTTAAAGCTTGTGAAACAGCAGAACAGCCATTGGCATCTGTAAAGGTTACTGAATATGTACCTGCTTGGTTTACCGTAATACTTTGTGTAGTTTCATTATTTGGCGACCATAGGTTACCACTTACATAACTTGAAGTTAATGTAACAGAACCGCCCACACAAATATCTAGAGCACCCGAAGCTGAAATCACTGGAGCAGGAGGAGCATTTGGGACCAAAGTCACCTCTACAGGTGCTGATGTTCCAACGCAGCCATTTGCATCAGTTACTGTAACAGTAATAGTTTGGGCTGAATTTACAGTAATGCTTTGAGTTGTTTCACCAGTACTCCAAACATTCCCTGTAGCGAAACTTGAAGTTAATGTTACACTAGAACCCTGACAAATAACTGTTGAACCATTGGCTGTAATGACTGGCACTGGTAATGGATTAACTGTAACATTTATTGTATTTGATTGGGCTGTACATCCATTAACATCTGTAATTTCTACTTGATAAGCGCCAGCTGTAGTTGCAGAAATAGAGGTTGTAGTTTCTCCTGATGGTATCCAATTATAGGAAACATAGTCGGGAGAAGTTGTAGAATTTATAGTTACTGCACCTCCAATACAAAAACTGTTATTGCCGTTGGTGCTTATTACAGGTGCAGTAGGTGAAGTAAATTGGTTTACATTAACGGCAACTCTTATAGTACTTTCGCAATCAGGTGTGTAATCCACAACCCAAAAGGTAGTATCACTGCTAACTGTTACGGTTAGTGAATTAGAACCCTCAAGTAAAATATTTCCACCAGTTTCTGCATCATACCAACGATAATTGGTTGAACCAGAAGCTACAAGTGTAATTGTTTGGGTACCACAAACATTTTGGTCAGTTGTAATGGGCCCACTGTATTCAACAGCACCAATATCATAGGCAGAACCAAAGTTTGCTCTAATGAATCCTCGCTGATCAGTGGCTGGTGCTCCAGCATTTGTTCCCGCATCAATAGCAGCGCTGCATGCTAAAGGAAGCACAGTAGGTGTCACACCACCATTGTCTTGTAAAACACTACTTAAAACAAAGTTAGTAGCCAATCCAATAATATTACCTGTTGTATTTCCAGTAAAGTTCATTCCAAGGACATTATCAACTAAATTGTGCCCATTCGTAGAAAACATATTTCCAAAAACAGCGCTTGCACCATTTACAGCAACGTTTCCTGTGATTAATGTATTATTTGCTTCAATACTTCCTAAATTGATGTAAATTCCCCCTGCAACATCATCAGCAGTGTCAAAAGCAAAAGTACAATTGGTAATATTTACAGTTCCAATTGTAGCTTTATCTAAACCACCACCAATGGCTGCTCTGTTTCCAAAAACAGTGCAATTATTCATAAACAAACTACCAAAATTCATATAAATTCCACCACCCAAACCAGCTAAATTTGTATTGTAATCAATTGTACTATTGTTTATTGTAACATTGGCATTATTGGTACAAATACCTCCTCCTAAACCGTTGTTTACAAAATTTTTGGTAACTTGACAATTATTAATTGTAAGATTTGTGTTTTCGGCATATAAACCACCACCAGTTAAACTTGAACCTTTGGTTAAAACTAAATTATTTAACTGAACAGTTATTGCTGCTAAACCTATAGGTTTTACCGTAAGAATTGAAAAAGAAGCAGCTGCTTGATTTCTTTCAATAGATAAACTATTATTTACTGGTCCATTAATTATTACGTGATTTCTAATATCTGTTAAAGATGAATCAAGAACTATTGCTCCAGATATTCCAGTCATATCAATAATATGAGGAGAACCAGCTGTAGCTGTAGCATCAAAGTTAGATGAAACAACAGCAGCTCGGAAAGAACCTGGACCATTATCATTAGTATTAGTAACAGTAAAGTTTGTAGCTTTTAGGGGCGCTATAAAACCCATCATGGAAATTACAGAAATAGTCAAAAGTTTTCTAAAAGAAATAATATTGCTATAATCTGAAAAACGTTTGCAGTGTAAATCTATTAACATCATTTTACTTGTATAAAGAAGTATTAATTGCCGCAAATTTATCTTTATTTTTGACATCTGATAATTTTTATTTCTAAATTTCAATAAATTCTTCATTACTAAAGACCATACATAGTAGATTATAAGGTGTCTTGAAATACTATTTTAAATTCATATTGATTTTTATTACATTCGTACCCAAAAACCAAGACCATAAATTAGTATATGAATTCAGAAAAAATAACTATTGTTGTACCAACAGACTTTACTAAAGTGGCCGAAACTGCGGTTGAGCATGCCATTGGATTATGTAAATCAATTCCCAACTCAGAAATCGTTTTGTTACATATTATTGGAAAGGAAAAGGAAAAGGCTGCTGCCGAAGTTAAAATGAAAGAGCAATCTGAAAAATTAAGCAGTTCAAGTGGAGTAAAAGTTGGATATGAAGCAAGATTGGGTAATATTTTTGATGATATTGGTGCTGCTGCAACTGATTTAAAAGCAAAATTAATAATCATGGGAACTCATGGTGTAAGAGGGATGCAGCACATAACTGGTAGTTACGCAGTAAAAGTAATTACCCATAGCAGTGTTCCATTCATAGTAGTACAAGAACGCGGTTTTAGAAATGGTTACAAAAACTTAGTATTACCTTTTGATTTATCAAAAGATAGTAAACAAAAATTAAGTTTAGCCATCAACATTGCAAAGGTTTTTAATAGCAAGGTTCACATTATTTATCCTCAAGAGTCAGACACCTTTTTAGTAAACGCAATTAACAATAATGTGTCGCTTGCCAAAAACGAACTTAGAACCAATCAAATTGAATTTGATGTTAAAATGGCCGATGAAAAAGGAAATTTTGTGAAACAATTTTTGGCCTATGCGGCCTCCAAAGATGCAGATTTGATTGCTGTTGTGAATAGCCAAGAAATGGGATTCCCTGAAATTTTAGCTGGTACAGATGAACGTCAAATAATTACTAATGATGCCCAAATACCTACAATGATTTTAAATCCTATTAAATCTTCCATTGGAGGAAGTGTTTTATTCAATTAGATTTGGCTAAATTAAGCGTAAATATAAATAAAGTGGCTACCATTAGAAACGCTAGAGGTGGCAATACTCCTGATTTATTACGGTTTGCTACAGATTGCGAACGGTTTGGAGCTCAAGGGATTACTGTGCATCCACGACCTGATGAGCGCCATATTAGATTCAACGATTTATTACCATTAAGGCAAAATATTAAAACAGAATTAAATATTGAAGGATATCCTTCTGAACACTTTATAGATTTAGTACTTCAAATTAAACCTCATCAAGTTACGCTTGTACCCGATGCTCCCGATGCTATAACATCCAATGCTGGATGGGATACGCAAAAAAATGAAAACTTTTTAAAAGATGTGATTGATAAATTTAAAATTGCGGGCATAAGAACATCAATTTTTATCGACACAGAGCCAATGAATATGGTATTTGCGCTCAAAACAGGAACCGATTGTGTGGAACTTTATACCGAATCATATGCAAGTAACTTTCAAAAAAACAAAGAGAAAGCAATTGAGCCCTATATTAAAGCAGCCGAAATGGCCCATTCGTTAGGTTTAAAAATTAATGCAGGACATGATTTAAATTTAGATAATTTAAAGTACTTTTCAAGTCAAATTAAACATTTAGAAGAAGTTTCAATTGGGCATGCATTAATAAGTGATGCCTTATATTTTGGAATAGAAAATACTATTCAAATGTATTTAAAACAATTAAATTAGCAGCTAATAAGCATTATCAAATTTATATTCTACTTAATACAAACAATAAAAAACCACAAATGAAAAAAATATTACTTACTGTTTTAACGAGTGCATTAATTAGTTTTAATGCTTTTGCGCAAGTTCCCGACTTTGGTTTTGAAAACACTTGGGGAGGCTTTGGAACTAATCCACAAGGCTGGACTTCTGCCAATATTTTAGCAGGCACACCGCCAATAGTTAAAGAAGATGCTGTTATTTGGCATTGGGGTTCAAAGTCAGCAAATATTACCACCAAATCTATACCTGGTTTAAGTGCAAATACTGGAGGCTTGGTTCCAGATGTTTCTGGTTTAATGTTAACTGGTTCAATCATACCCATTCCAACAAGCATTAAACTTGGGTTTCCATACAGCAATAGAAAAGATTCTTTATCCTTTTATGTGCGTTATGCACCGGTAAATAATGATTCCGGTTTTGTTAGCGTTGCTATGACAAAATTTAATTATAATGGAACTAACAAAAGAGATACAATAGGACTTGGTATTGCATACATTAGTGGTAGCATAAATCAATTCACTTTAAAATATGCAGTAATTAATTATACCGTTCCTACCAACGTTATCCCTGATACTTGTGTAATTGTTGTTTCTTCAAGTGATTTAATTAATGCACAGGTTGGAAGTAGTTTATGGATAGATGATTTAAAATGGGGAACAGTAAATACAGGCATTACAGAGTTTTTAAAAAATGAAGATATTACGATTGCCCCTAATCCAGCAAAGGAGTTTATTACTATTAATATGGGAAATAAAACAAAAGCTAGTCAAATGCAAATTTTAGATGTTAATGGGAAGATCATTGAAAGCTTTAGCCTCAATTCAAAAATTGAAACTATAGGTGTTGGTCATTTAGCCAAAGGCTTATACTTTTATACTTTACTTGATAATAACAATTTAATAATGACTTCAGGTAAAATTACTATCAATCATTAAATTCTATAGTTTATGATAAAAGCGGGATGTTAAGGCATTCCGCTTTTTTTTGCTCCTATTTTATTATTTTGTGTCATTAATGTTTGCTTCATGTTGAAGAATTTTAGTTGTATATAGCTCAACCAAAAATTAAAATTCCAACGTTATAAAAGTTCATAACTAAAATTTTGAATGTGTTCTTTTCTATTAAACAATTATCCAAATTTTGTTTAAGCAAATAGTCAATAAGAAAATGAAGTTTTAATTGATTCTGAGCAAGGTAGGATAGTCTCCAATTGATTCAATTTCAAACATGGGAAATTGGAGTATGGTTAATACTTAAATAAGCAAAATGATGTCAAATTAATATTAATTTAAATGACGTGTTTATTAATGCGTTCAAATCAATAAATTATTGGGCAATAAAAAAAGCCTACAATTAAAATTGTAGGCTTTTTAAAATATAAAATTGAGGCTTTACTCTTGCACCATAACCATTTTAAATGGCACATTAATAATAGCTTGATAATCTTCACCTGCTTCGCTCATGTCTTCATCATCTTCTTCATAATGCCAATTGATAACTACTTGGCTCTGACCACCTTTGTTAATAGATTCCAATTTTTTAAAAACATCCAATATGCATTTTGAAGAACTAGTATTAAAGTACTCCAATTGTATATTAACAATAGTATTTGATTTAGGCTTTCCTGAATACTTTTCTAACCAATCAATTAATGGTTTGTAAAATTCAATTGAGTTTTCAGGAATTGATCTTCCTTTTATTTCAATAATTCCTTGCTCTGCATCAAATTTAATGGTTGGTGTTTTTGCTGAGCCTTCTATTAGTAAAGTTTCCATCGTATTTATTAGGGGTTATATTAGGGTTAAGATATTTTAATGTTTAAACTAAAAAAAGAAAACTGACTATCAATATTAACAAAGTTAAAATTTAATTTTTGTCCCGACTTTCTTGCAATATCAATCATTCCAAGCCCACCACCTCCTTTTTCGGAGAATTCATCGTTATTTAAAATTTCTTTGTAATATTCTTTTAATTCATCTTTACTCATTACATTAATTCTATTCAATTTCTCGCGTAAATTGGCCACGTTTTCATTTAAAATATAATTTCCTGTAATAATATTGTATTCAGTACCTATTTTTCCTATCATAAATATGGCGGAACGGTACTTTTTTGCTCTTTCAGAGTTGTCATTTAAATCTACATCTAGGTGATGATATAGATTTTGCAAACACTCCACAAGCACATTATAAACTTTTTTCTTGATTTTGGGTTCTTCTTGCAAGTTATCTAACTTGCTTTCCATAATTTGAAGTATAGAAGTGAGTAACTCAGATGTAATGTCTCCTTTAAATGAAAGCATAATTTTATTACGTTCCATTTTGTCGTAAAACTCGTAAATATCAAGCATTTCAGAATTTTTTACGTCTTGCAAGTTACCTTTATTTGTTTATTAATAATTAACTTTTACTTATGATAATTGTGGCAAATTTATAAATTACTTCAAAACCTACAATTTTTTTATCAAAAAAAATATCGTCATATGAATTGTTAGCTTCGATAAATTGATTTTTTTTCCTAAAACATAACTTATTTATTCATGAATTTTGACACTGCTTCTGTAAATTCATTAAATATATTAGCATTAGAAGACACTATTTCCTGACCAAAAATATAATTGCTACCTCCCTTAAAATCAGAAACTTTGCCGCCAGCTTCAATAACAATTAGTGCCCCAGCCGCTACATCCCATGGTTTTAAACTATATTCATAAAAGCCCTCAAAGCGTCCTGCAGCAACATAAGCTAAGTCAGCAGCGGCACTACCTAGCCTTCTTACTCCATGTGAGTTTTTCATAAAATGTTTAAACAAATCAAGGTATTCGTTTAAGTACTGATAGTCATAATAAGGAAAGCCTGTTGCCAATAATGAATCTATGAGCTTATTGGTGTTTGAAACATGAATTTGTTTCCCATTTAAAAATGCTCCACCGTTTTTCCAGGCATAAAAGCACTCTTGTAAATTCATTTCAAATATAACCCCCACAACAATTTCATTTTCTTGCATTAATGCTATACTAATACAATAGCAGGGAATGCCATGAATAAAATTCGTTGTACCATCTAATGGATCAATAATCCAATTATATACATCCCCTTTCTGAGATTTTGTATTCTCTTCGGCTATAAATCCTGCTTCAGGCACTAAAGGTTCTAAAGCCTCAATTATAAGTTTTTCTGAGGTTTTATCTACCCTTGTTACAAAGTCATTAAGTCCTTTAATTTCAATTTGTTGTGCCGAAATCTTACCCTTTTCGCTTTGTATATATTGTGCTGTTTTTTTTGCAATTTCAATAACATTATTGCAAATGCTTTGGTAATTAATACTCATACGGTTTTAAAAGCTGATGGTGAGTTACTTCTTTTTCGAAAAAAATAAATTCCATACGCGCCCATAATAATAAATAATGTTGCAATTATTTCGGCTTGGGTTATATCTAAGCTCCCAATATGGTATTTTGTGTTTACTCTAATTTGTTCTACTAATAGTCTTTCGATTCCGTTTAATAAAATATAAAAAGAAAACAAAACGCCTGGTTTCTTAAATTTGTGACGAATGCTCCATATTACAAAAAACAATAATATACATGCTATACTTTCGTATAATGGTGTTGGGAATACAGCTTCAGGCAACATAAAACAGTGTTTACCTTCACAACCCGGTATAGGAATTCCTTCACTAATAACATTGTGTGGATAATTGTATTTCCAAAACCAATCAGGTAAAAAACCAAAAATATTGGGTTTGGGCAATGTGTTTACTATTCCCCAATCACCATCACCACTCATATGACAACCAATTCGACCTATTGCATAGCCTATCATTAATGGTGCTGCTGCTGCATCAGCCATGTGTATAAATGGAATATTTATTTTTTTTGAATAAAAATAAAGCGTAATTGAAGTAAGAATTAAACCGCCATACATTGTTAAGCCACTGAATGATATGAGAGCATCAATTGGATCAGCCAAAAACTCGTCTATATTTTCGAGGTTGTGAAATATTTTAGCGCCTAATAGTCCGGCTACTGCACAAATAATGACAATATTTCCCACTTGCTCGTTTGGATGAACAGTAATTTTTTCAGTGGTAGGAATTTCTTTTTTAAGTTTTTCTTTTTCACGATATCGCATGTAGGCGGATATGGCTCCAAAAACAATTCCTGCAAAAAGATTGCCTTTTAAAGATAAAATTACCTCCTGGGGATTGTCGGCAAATTGAGCGTAATTTAGTGCTGCATAAATAAATTTATACCCTATAATAAAGCCTGTAAAAAATGCCAAAATAAGCTCACTTATTGATGCTGGCTTACCTACAATAACAGTGTTGTAAGAAACAGGAATGAGTCCTTCATTTTCTTTTCTTTTTAATTCTGCACCCAATAAGGCACCAGCAATTAAAAATGCTATGGCCACAAAAAAGCCAAAAGTTTGAATTGGTAATGCAAAATGAAAGCCTAAAAGGTCCTGAATTAAATCAGTGATAGTTGGATACATTGTAAAAAATTAGAATTCAGTATTGAGGTAATGTATCGCTAGTAATTTCTTATTCATAAACATCGGTTTCTTTGATGCGCTTATTTGAATTATGAGTTTCATTATCATTTGATTGTCTATATTTTTCATAATAAACCCCATATTTTGGCATCAAATAATATGTTATTAAACATAAAAATGCTAGCATGAGTATTATTAATAATGGATTACTGATAAGTTTTTTAAGTTTACTTTTGGTGACAACAGGTTTCTTTTTTTTATATTTAACCCTTACTCTTTTTCTTAACCTTCCAGATTTAGGTGAAATTGAGTATTGCTCGTTAGAATCCATTATTTTTTCTTTAGAGGAAATTAATCAAAGATATAAAGATTTATTTTAAAAAAGTAATTTGCTATTACTTTTTGTTGGTATAATTTATTAATAATTAACGATTGAATTCGCTTCAATATTTTCAAGTGTAGCTATTAAATTTCCTTCCCCATCAATTTTATTAATGTGTACCATTCTTTTTTGGTTTATCAAATTTGCATCAAAAGGAACACTTACTCTAAGATAGTTTCTTGAGTAACCATAAATGCGATTGTTTTTTTGTTCACTTTCGAACAGCACCTCGTGTGATGAATTTTTAAATGAATTATAAAAATTTGTTTTTTTCTTTGATGATAAAATACGCAACATTTTTGTTCTTCGTTTTCTTTCTGCAAGACTCACTACATTTGAAAAAGTTGCAGCCTCAGTATTCTCTCTTTCAGAATATGTAAAAACATGGAAGTAAGATACATCTAAATCATTTAAAAAATGATATGTTTCTAAAAAATCCTCCTCTGTTTCACCAGGAAAACCTGTGATTACATCAACTCCAATACAACATTCAGGAATTAATTTTTTAATAGTACTAACTCTTTCATTATATAATTCACGCATATAGCGTCTTTTCATTAATTTTAAAATTTTGTTACATCCACTTTGAAGTGGAATATGAAAATGTGGTACAAATTTGTTTGAATGGGCAACAAACTCTATGATTTCGTTTTTAAGTAAATTGGGCTCAATGCTTGATATTCTGTATCGCTCAATTCCATCAATTGAATCAAGTGCTTTCACCAAATCTAGAAAGGTGTGTTGATGTTTTTTATCCCCATTTTCACCCTTCCCATAATCACCAATATTAACCCCAGTAAGCACTATTTCTTTAATTCCTTTTTTAGCAATTTGTGCAGCATTATCAAGCACATTGTTTAAACTATCGCTCCTGCTGATGCCTCTTGCAAGCGGAATAGTACAATAGGTACAACTGTAATCACAGCCATCTTGAATCTTTAAAAAGGCCCTGGTTCTGTCGCCTATACTGTATGCTGAAGTAAAAATGTTTGCGTCTTCAATTTCGCAGCTATGAATTTCAGCAAATTGTTTTTTATTTAAATCATTGATATATTCAATAATACGAAACTTTTCAGTTGCACCCAATACCAAATCCACCCCATTTATTTTAGCAATTTCATCGGGCTTTAATTGCGCATAACACCCAACTATACAAACAAACGCCTCAGGCGCTAGTTTCATGACTTGCTGTACTATTTTTTTACATTCTTTATCAGCATTCTCGGTTACTGAACAAGTATTTATCACATAAACATCTGCTACCGTATCAAATGAGACACGTGTAAAACCATTGTCATTGAATTGTCGTGCAATGGTGCTTGTTTCAGCAAAATTTAATTTGCAACCTAAAGTATGAAAAGCAACTTTTGTCAAGAATTACAGCGCTATTTTATTAATTTTCGGTCATGATGTTTGACAAAACATTATCGTAATGTCTTTTGTACTCATGGCAATTACCAAAGGAAATACCATCAATCTTAATTTCTTTTTGCGCTACTTTTCCTATTTCAGTATAAGGTAGATTTTGCTTGGTTAAGAAATTCTCTAACTCCTTTTTTTGAGATGGATCAATACTCACTATTACCCTACTTTGTGCTTCTCCAAATAGGAAAGCATCTTTTCTAATTTTTTTATCTGTGTTGATATGAAAACTCAAATCGCTTGCCATAGCGCACTCCAATACAGCAATAAACAAACCACCATCGGCACAATCGTTTGCAGAAGCAATCATATCTTGTTTAATAATTTCACTTATTCCCTTTTGTATGAGATATTCTTTATCTAAATCGAAATGCGGAGCTGGACTGTTTTTTACCCCAACAAAAGAATATAAATATTCTGAAGAGTTTATGTCATTCACTGATTCTCCAATCAAGTATATTAAATCATCAACTTTTTTAAATCCAATTCCTGTGAATGTTTTCTTAGAATCCAATATTCCTAACATTCCAATTGTTGGCGTTGGAAAAACAGGTTCTGTTTTATCGCCATTGGTGCTTTGATTGTAAAAGCTAACATTTCCACCAGTAACTGGCGTTTCAAACTTTTTACAAGCTAAACCCATCCCTTTAATTGCTCCAACAAATTGCCAATACACCTCTGGATTATATGGATTTCCAAAATTTAAACAATTGGTAACTGCCAATCCAATTCCACCTGCACAAACTATATTTCTTGAAGCTTCCGCAACAGCAATAGCACAACCAATTTCAGGATCAGCATTTACATAACGACTATTGCAATCAACAGATAATGCCAATGCACGGTCGCTATCTTTTAAATTCACAATTGCAGCTGAAGAAGGCTTATTGGTGCTCATGTTAATTGTTCCTACCATGCTATCGTATTGCTCATAAACCCATCGTTTTGATGCAATATTTGGGTGGTTTACCAAGTGCAGCATTACAGCTTTATAATCTTGAGGTTCGGCAACATGATTAATATCAAACTTTTTAGCTTCGCTGTAATAGGCAGGCTCTTTATATTCACGGTGATAAACAGGTGCACCACCACCAAGCACTAAATCGTGCGCTGGTACATCAGCCACCAAATTACCATGCATATAATATTTTAAACGTTTTGAGTCCGTTACTTCGCCAATTACTTGGCAATTCAAATCCCATTTTTCAAATACATCTTCAACAGCTTTTTCTTGTCCTTTTTTAACTACTATTAGCATTCTCTCTTGGCTTTCAGAAAGTAATATTTCGAATGGTTGCATACCCTGTTGACGTGTAGGAACTTTATCTAAATGAATAATCATTCCATGTTCACCTTTAGCACTCATTTCGCTAGTTGAACAAGTAATTCCTGCTGCACCCATGTCTTGCATCCCAATTACAGCGCCTGTTTTAATTACTTCTAAAGTTGCTTCCAACAATAGTTTTTCCTGAAAAGGGTCGCCTACCTGCACTGCTGGTAAATCTTTTGCAGAATCTTCGGTTATATCTGCAGAAGCAAAAGTAGCGCCATGGATACCATCCTTGCCTGTGGCTGACCCAACAATATACACCGGATTTCCAACACCATAGGAAGTTGCTGAAACTGTTTCTCCTTTTTTTACAATACCTACACTCATGGCATTAACGAGTGGGTTAACTTCATAACAATCATCAAAAAAAACTTCACCACCTACAGTTGGAATTCCAAAAGCATTTCCATAATCGCCAATACCTTTAACAACACCGCGCATTAGCCATTTTGTTCGTTTGCTATTGATATTGCCAAAACGTAAAGAATTTAGTTGAGCAATTGGCCTTGCCCCCATAGTAAAAATATCTCTATTGATGCCGCCTACACCTGTTGCAGCACCTTGATAAGGTTCTAAAGCACTTGGATGATTATGTGACTCAATTTTAAAGGCGCATCCAAGCCCATCACCAATATCAACAAGTCCCGCATTTTCTTCGCCAGCTTTTGCAAGCATTCGTGATCCTTCCTTTGGCAAGGTTTTAAGCCAAACTATTGAGTTTTTATAAGAACAATGCTCGCTCCACATAACTGAAAAAATACTTAATTCAGTAAAATTGGGAACACGTCCTAATATTTCGGTAATACGTTCAAATTCTTGAGGAAGTAATCCAAGCTTTTTTGCTGTCTCTACTGTTTCAGGGGCACCAACCAATGTTGAATCTAACATCATAATGTTTTATTTTAAGAAGCTGCAAATGTAACAAATTACTCCCGGAAATGTGCTATTTTTTTGACGAATTTAAGTGTATTTAGAGTCGCCATTTCCATTTATATAGCCCAAATTAAATAATATAATACAAATAAAAAAGAAGCAAAATGACTTTCCTCTTTTAAATTTAAATTGATATTAAAGATTTTATTAAGTCAAATATTCGCTTTTGCTAGATTTTTCTGCAAATCATTAATCCATCTCTTAGTGGCAATAACATGGCTTCTACTCTTTTATCAGTGACTAACTTTTCATTAAACTTAAGCATGTTTAAGGTATCAGCGTCATTTTGTGCTTCCATATCAATCACTTTTCCACTCCACAATACATTATCTGAAATGATATATCCACCCGCATTAACTTTATCAATAACTAAATCAAAATATTTAGCATAGTTTTTTTTATCCGCATCAATAAAAACCAAATCAAAATTCACCTTAATTTTAGGAATTTCGGCCATAGCGTCACCATTGATGTAATTGAGTTGTGAGGCTTTAGGGTGTTGTGTAAAATACCCATTTACTCTGGGGGCTAATTCCTCATTAATATCAATGGTAAATAATTGTCCATTTTCTTCTAAACCTTCCACTAAACATAAAGAAGCATATCCTGTAAAAGTACCAATTTCAAGAATAAATTTAGGTTTAATCATTTTGCTTATCATAGCTAAAAACCTACCTTGCAAATGTCCTGAAAGCATGCGTGGCATAAGCACTTCTAAGTGTGTTTCACGGTTTATTTTTTGAAGAAGTTCACTTTCGGGTTCGCTATGCTTTTCGCAATATTTTTCAATTTCTGGATTTACAATTTGCATGTTACTGAAATGTTAGTGAATTCATTTTTTTTTCATCAAATACTTCATTGGCAATATGAAATAACTGTTTTGGCGTTATTTTTTCAATTTCGGCATAAATCGAGCTCAAAGAATCAATTTTGTTAAACATGAGCAAACTCTTTCCTAATGCCAACATGACACTGCTATTGTTTTCTTGGGCTAATGAAATGTTTCCGCACAATTGAAGTTTTGCTTTATGTAATTGCAGTGTACTAAGTGGTGTGTCTCTCAACTTTTTCAACTCTTTATGCACCAATGCTATGGTTTTCTGAAGGTACTTTTTATCAGTTCCCAAATAAACTGCAAACAATCCAGTATCGCTGTAGGCAACATAATTAGAATCTAAATTATAAGCAAAACCATATTTTTCGCGAATATTTAAATTAAGTCTACTATTCATTCCTGGTCCACCTAACAAATTATTGAGAAGCACCATGGCTGTTCTTTTTTTTGAGCCTGATGATGGAGCAATACTGCCAATCATACAATGTGATTGGTTTGCATTTATATTATTGATTACATGAAAGTTTTTGTTAATTGTTGGGGCATTTCTTGGAGCAGCATTTCCTTTGGTTTTATAATTTCCAAAGTGTTTTTGCATTATTCTTTTAACATACTCTTTTTTATAATTTCCAACAATACTAAAAACCATATTCTTTATTAGATAATGATGTTTAATAAAATCAATAATGTTTTTTTGCTTGAAGCTTTTAACGCTTTCGATGCTACCCAAGATATTATTTCCTAATGGATGATTTTTAAATAAATGAGATTCAAAATCATCATAAATTTGCTCTGCGGGTGTGTCTTTGTATGAATGTATTTCATCAATAATGATATCTTTTTCTTTTTCAATTTCCTTAATCGGAAAAGTTGAATTAAAAGTAATATCAGCAATAAGTTCTACTGCTCGCTCTAAATATTGGTTTTGGAAAGAAGCATAAATGCAGGTTTCTTCTTTGGCAGTATAGGCATTGAGCTCTCCACCAACGCTGTCAATTCTGCTTAATATATGATAAAATTTTCGTTTGGTAGTCCCTTTAAATAAAGTGTGTTCAATAAAATGTGCAAGACCTTGCTCATTTGCTTTTTCTTCTCTAGTTCCAGCATTGAGTATAATGCCACAATGCGCTGCTTCGCCTACAATTTGTTTGTAAATTACACGAAGTCCATTGGGCAGTTCAAAAATTTCAAATTCATTCATATAGTTGCAATTCTAACTATTTTCTTGGCATTAAATCGGCAAGGTCGGCTTCAATTGATTGATTTACACTTTCGGTAATTCGACCAATTTCAACACCTTTTTGCAAAATGATAAAAACGGGAGTGGTATTAATACCAAAATTGTTCTCAACACCTTGAGATGATCTTTTATCACGGTCTAAAAAACATAAAGTGATGCGTTGTTTTGGAATACCAGCTAAATCAGCTACTTTGTAAAATTGAGGTATTAGTTGTTGGCTTTTCTCACACCATGTTCCTGCAAATACATACAATTGTATGTCCTTAGGCAATTCACGTAAAACACCAACAGCCGAATTATTTGGTTGATAATTTATATATCCGTCCTTAAACCATTTGTAACCTACACTTCGCTCTAATAATCGAACATCGGTGATACCAGTAATCACGTTTTGTTCGGTATTTATTGATGTTTGAGCAAAACCAAACTGACTGCTCAATATCAGTATCAAAATTATATTTTTAATCATTTTAAATGTTTGTATAAAAGTACTTAGCAAATCAACATTAACAACATTTTTTTGTTGAGAATGATAATTAAATATAAAACTTGATGTTAAAAAAGGTTAAGCCAAGGCAGTAGTCATAAGGCATAGCTAACTTTGATTTGCATTTAAAAAAGTTCAAAAATTAAAAGTGAATAATAAAAAAATACTTCTGGCCATTGTAGTAATTCTTTTAGCTATAGGAGGAATAATTGCTTTTCAATTATACTGGATAAAGAGCGCTATTGCCATTAAACAAGAACGTTTTGATGCGTCAGTGAGTGAAGCCTTGCACAAGGTGGCCTACAATCTTGAGAAAAAAGCTATCGCTACAAAGGTAACACGCAGGTTAAATATGCACCGACAATCAGAACGTGATGACCATTTAGGTGATGATAAAATAGCATTTAAAAAAAGAAAAAATACGTATAAAGACATGCGTTTGAATGTGTTTGAGGAAATAATTACTGACAGCGGAGGAGTTCAAACCAAAAGACAAAGCACCAAAACTTATAAAAGCAATGCATTAAATCACCCCGATTTTAAAATCAATGTTGATTTAAAGAAAAAGGAGCCATTTTCAGTAAATCTGCAAGAAGGAGGAAACAAAAGTTTGAATTGGTTTTTAAATCAAGAAGATATGATGAATGATATTTTTGATGAGTTAGTAAGCATTAATATATACAATGATTTTAGCAATAAAATTGATACAGTAGCTCTTGACAGCATGGTAAAAGCTGAATTAAAGGAGCAAGGAATAGACACCAAATATGAATTTGGTATATTAAACCAAAATCAAAATGCCTTTGTATACCCCGTAAAAGCACAACTTATTTCAACACTTTTAAAATCGCCATACCGCATAAATCTTACCGCACAGAACATTTATATTAACCCAAGATATTTAAGTTTATATTTTCCCTCACAACAGAACTATATTTTACGTAATCTATGGTATATGTTGCTTGGCTCAGCATTTTTAATTTTATTAATTATTTGGATGTTCTCATATACCATTGCTACCATATTTAAGCAAAAAAAGTTGTCTGAAATCAAAAACGATTTCATCAACAATATGACCCATGAATTTAAAACTCCAATCTCTACCATTTCATTGGCTTGCGAAGTTCTAGGTGACACAACGGTTGAAAAAAGTCCCCAGAAATTGAGTAATTACGTTAAAGTAATAAAGGATGAAAACAAGAGATTAGGTTTATTGGTAGAAAATGTGTTACAAACAGCAGTATTAGATAAAGGAGAACTTAAATTAAAGCTTAAATTATGGGATGTGCACGAAATTATTGAAGATGTGCTGAATAACAGTTATGTACAAATTGAGAATAAAAAGGCTGAAATTGAAATTGAATTTGATGCAGTAGAATCAGTGATTAGTGCCGATAAGGTGCATTTATCTAATATTATTTACAATTTATTGGACAATGCACTCAAATATGCCACATCAACACCTAAAATCACAATTTTTACTAAAAGTGATAATAAAGGGGTATATATTGGCGTTAAGGACAACGGAATGGGAATTTCAAAAGAAAATCAGAAAAGAATTTTTGAAAAGCTATATCGTGTGCCAACAGGCAATATTCACAATGTTAAGGGATTTGGATTAGGGTTAAGTTATGTTAAAGCAATAATAGAAAAACATGGTGGCAGCATTTTTGTAGAGAGTTCACTCGGAGTTGGAAGCACATTTACCTGTTTCTTCCCATATAAACAATTAGAAAGCTAATATTTAAAAATAAAGATTTATGACAAAAGATTTCAAACCAAGAGTATTATTAGTTGAAGACGACCCTAATTTAGGCAACTTATTGCTTGAATATTTACAAGCGAAAGAATACGACACTACCCTAGCTACAAATGGAAAAGAAGGTCTAACACAATTTAAAAACAATGTTTTTGATGTGTGCATTTTTGATGTAATGATGCCTGTAATGGATGGCTTTACCTTAGCCCGTGAAGTGCGCAAATTAGATGCCGAAACTCCTATCGTGTTTCTTACTGCCAAATCAATGAAAGAGGATACCATCGAAGGCTTTAATGCTGGTGGTGATGATTATCTTACCAAGCCTTTTAGTATGGAAGAGTTATTGCTGCGTTTAAAAGCTATTTTGCGTAGAACAAAGAATCAAACTTTAACCAATAGTGACCAAAACAACTTTGAAATTGGGGAATATAAATTTGATTTTAATTTGCAAAAATTAGAAGTAAATGGCAAAGCGCAAAAATTAACCACCCGTGAAGCAGAGTTACTCAAATTACTTTGCATTAATGTTAATGATGTTTTAGATAGAACATTTGCCTTAAAATCAATTTGGCATGATGACAATTATTTTAATGGCCGAAGCATGGATGTTTATATAGCCAAATTACGTAAGTATTTACGAGAAGATGCCAATTTGGAAATAGTTAATGTACATGGCAAAGGTTTTAAGCTGTTGGTTAAAAATACTTTGTAAAATTATTTTATTAAAAAAAATCCCAACTAATAAGTTATTAGTTGGGATTTTTTTTGACCAATGGATTAAATCATCAATATTAATCAAATGTATTAATTTCCTATTATTCTTTCACAATCTTAAAATAAGTATACACACTTGTATTGTGCAAAATTCGTGCTGTGTATATTCCTTTGCTTAAGCCACTGCAATCAATGTTTTCGCTTTTATTAATGATTTGTTGTTGTAGCACATTTTTTCCTAAAACATCAAACAATTGAATGCTTGTATTTTCATAATTTTCGAAGGGTAAAATTAATTGCAAATTATCTTTTACAGGATTTGGCATAAAAACCATTTCATGAGTATGAGTTGTAATTCCTGTTGCTAATGGTATGGTATTAAATGTTTGATTGGTAATGACAGGAGGGTTTGCATCAAAATAAATTCCTGCTTGGTTAGTGATTACGGTACCTGGTAAATTTCCAATATTTTGTTGAATTTTAAATTTCACAAAACCATGACTATTAGGCTCATTACTGAAGCTGTCGGGCAAATTAATCATTAAAAAATCAATTATTAATTCGCCATTTAACACCAACCAATTATAATTATGACTAGCCGCCCCAGGAACAATACTATTAGGATTCAATTCAGATGGGATCAAATCTCTAATTTTTACGTTATATGCTGTATCGTTTCCTGTATTTTGAAAGCGAATCAAATATGTTAGTTCATCATTATCATCAATATCATCGGCCATCACAAAACCTTCTTGTAAAAATTGTTGTGATGCAACTTGCAAATCATTAGGATCAAAAGAGCCAATTAATGCATGGCAATCGTTTGATAAATTATTACTTGTATCGCAGTCGTTGGTTATTGCACCATAAATATTGGCATTCATGCAGTATACTGTTCCAACCGTATCACAACCAATATGTACTTGAAAGGCAATATTTCCACACTGTCCAGGATTAACATTACCCACTGCAACCTGGTAATTGTTGTTTCCTAATGCCAAAATATTAGCAGGTAAATTTATTATTTGAATAGAATCATTTAAGGTAAAATTAATAACTGCTGCTGAGTCGGCCACGGTGCCAATGTTGCAGTAATTGATACCTACCCATTCAGTCATACAACGCGACATGTTTGTAGTTCCAATATCTACTACTAAATCCGAACAATAAAATAAAATGGAATCAGAAAAATTGTTGTTGGCACTGGTGTCAAATTGAGCAGGGAAATTTAGCGTATAGGTGCCTGTTGATGGGCAAGAAATGGTATAATACAAAGGTGGGATTTCGGTGACAGTATATGTTCCAGTATCTACATGTAAGGCATAATTGCCATTAGCATCTGTATAGGTATAAAAATCACCACCGTTTGCAATAACAGGACGATTGGCAATTCCTAATTCATTGGTGTCGGGAAGGCAATTACCATTTAAATCTTGAAAGACTTTGCCTGTTACTAAATTGTTTACAAAAGCATTCCCACTGGGGTCAAAACGCCATGAATCATAACTAGCAGACCAAATATTTGGATAATCACGGCCAGGAACAACCACAGTATTAGTTCCATTTAAATCAACTAAACCATGAATAGCATATGCATTGTTCCATGATAAACATAAAGGTTTTTCAAGGATATGAGTTTCAATAATATTTGTGGTTTCATATAAAATAATTTGTTGAGAAAATAGTAAGTTAGAGCACGAAAACATAGGTGTTTGATAAAAGGAAACAACAAACCTTCGAAATGGTGCAGTTCCATTTAAGCTATAATATATCATTCCCCCAGTACCAGGATTAATATCTTGCCAAGGAGCAAGAATAGCATTATTAATACCTTGTCCAGCAACATTTGCAATAGATGAATTTATGTTCCAAGGGGAGAAACTATTTGCCAAACTAGTATTAAAGGTAATATATCCATTTGTACTAATAATAGCTTGTGTAAAATCTAATCCAAAGAAGTTAAAGGTAAACCCAATAGGTATTGGTGATGAGTAACTGTCATCAATTTGCGTATTTGATGCTACATTGTTACTTACAAAAGGATCAGGATTGTATGGGATTGGATAAACAGCATAATTGCTTTGAGCAATCGTTGATAAAGAAATCAATAATGATAAAAATGTTAAGAGCTTTTTCATGTGCTGAAATTTTAAAGTAAAAGTAATAACTTTTTATAAAATAGCAAGTTTTAATACAAAATAATAAAGAATGACTTACTTCTGCTATTTTCCCTTACTTAAAATCATTCTTAATTACAATGTATGACAAATGTCATATTCTTGATACAAATCAATTGCAGCAGGCATTTCAAGGTGTTAAAACAGCATTTGCCAATACGTATGACATTTTTATGACAAAAAGCCTTTATGTGTTTGTGAAATTCGCCTTCGAAAAAGAAAAAACCTTGAACAAACTGTATTGCATAGCTTTTACCCATAACAATATCCCGATTGACCAAATCGGAATGTTTCATGTTGATGATGAGCAATATCAAAAAAGATTTGAGCAAATTAAAGAGCAGTGTATCTTGCAAGAGTTTTTATTTCTCTCTACTTGCAACCGAGTTGAGTTTTTAATAACCACCGAAGAGACTGTAAATCAATCCTTTTTACATAGGTTTTTTAAATATTTTGCGCCACATTTTACACAAGAAGAAAATAACTTTGCTGTTGAAAATGCCCTTATTTTTGCCGAAGACAAAGCAATAAAGCATTTATTTGAAGTGGCTTCTTCAATTGACTCTTTAGTAGTTGGTGAGCGCGAAATTATAACACAAGTTAGAAATGCTTATGACAAGTGCAACAGGCTTAATTTAACTGGAGAAGTTATTCGATTAGCAGTTCAACAGGCAATTGTTACTGCTAAAGAAGTTTATACAAACACCCAAGTAGCCAACAAACCTGTTTCCATAGTTTCATTGGCTTATCGTAATTTAATCGAAAGCTCAATTAAATCGAGTGCGCGATTTATCATTGTTGGTGCAGGACAAACCAATACATTGATGGCAAAGTTTTTAAAAAAACATGCATTTGGAACTTTTGCTGTGTTTAATCGCACCTTAAGCAAAGCACAAAAATTGGCTGAGGAACTTAATGGAAAGGCCTATGCATTAAATGAATTGGGAAATTATAATGAAGGATTTGATGTGTTAATTTCTTGCACAGGCGCATCAGAAAATATAGTGACCGAAGATATTTACAATTCATTACTAGCTGGTGATAAAAACCAAAAAGTAATTATTGATTTATCGGTTCCAAATGATATTGCACCAGAGGTTAAAAGCAATTATAATGTAAAGTTTATTGATATTCAGTTTTTGCAAAATGTAGCCAACAAAAATTTAGCTGAACGCAAAAAAGAATTGCATTTATGTCATCAAATTATTGAAGAAAAAATTGCCGACTTCAAATTAATTCATAAGGAACGACAGGTTGAACTCGCTATGAAACATGTTCCTAAAAAGGTGAAAGAAATTAAAGAAAATGCTTTACAAACTGTTTTTGCTAAAGACATTGAAAATCTTGATGAAGAAGCAAAAGCGGTGCTTAACAAGGTATTAAATTATGTAGAAAAGAAATACATCAGCGTACCTATGAAATTGGCCAAGGAAATTATGCTCAACTAATAACACTATTAGCCTTACCTTAGCGCTTCAAAAATTAATTAAGGTGTTCAATAAAAAAATAATTATAGGATCACGCGGTAGCGATTTAGCGTTATGGCAAGCCAATCATGTAAAAGACCGATTGACAAAAGCCGGTTTTGAATGTATCATCAATATTATTAAAACACAAGGAGATAAAATTCAACATCTCTCCTTTGATAAACTTGAGGGTAAAGGTTTTTTTACTAAAGAACTCGAAGAAGCTTTACTTAACGGAAGTATTGATTTAGCAGTACATTCACATAAAGATTTACCTACCACTTCGCCCCAAAATTTATGTATTGCTGCAGTTTCGGAGCGTGAGGACCCCTCTGAAATTTTACTCATTAACAAAAATGCAATTGATGAAAAACAGCTGTGGAACATTAAGAAAAATGCATATGTTGGAACTTCATCAGCAAGGAGAAAAACACAATTAAATGCATACAGAAACGACTTTAAAATAAGTGATTTAAGGGGAAATGTGCCAACACGAATTCAAAAATTAAGAGAAGGTAATTATGATGCAATTATGCTTGCGGCAGCAGGTGTAGAGCGTTTACAAATTAATTTAGATGAATTTGTGGTTGAAAAACTAGACCCTAAGCAGTTTGTTCCCGCACCAGCGCAAGGTGTGTTAGCTCTACAAACGCGCGAAAATGATTTAGAATTAATTGAAGCATTGCAAATAATTAATCAACCTGAAGTAGCAGCTAAAATTGTAATTGAAAGAAAAGTTTTGAATTTATTTGATGGTGGCTGTCAATTACCTTTGGGTGTTTATTGCGAAAAAGGCTTTGACGAAGAAGAAAATAGTATTTACAAAGTATGGGTAAGTAAAGCCACAGATGCCAATACAGCACCCTTGTTTAGTTATTACGAAAATACACAAACTACAGAATTTGCTCAAGAAATTGTGGCACATATAAATGCTATTAAACCATGTAAAATTTTAATAACAAGAAATTTACAAGCGCATCATTTATTTAGTGCAAGTCTTATTGCACAAGGATTTGAAGTTAATGGGATATCATTAATAACGTTTAAAACTATTGTAATTAAAAATTTACCAAAAACTGATTGGATATTTTTTAGTAGTAAACATGCCGTTGAAAATTTCTTCAAACAACTGCCTGATTTGACTGATCAAAAATTTGGAGCTATAGGTAAATCAACTGCAGATGCACTTCGAAAATTTGGGAAACGAGCTGAGTTTATAGGCCAATCGACCGATACAAAAACTATTGGAAAACAGTTTGCTGCGCGTGTTGGCAATGCCACAGTGCTTTTTCCTGTAGCGAAAGGAAGCTTAAGAAGTGTGCAAAGTCAGTTTGTAAAAAAAGAACAAACCTTTGACATCAACGTGTACGAAACCATTGAACATAGTGCCACTTCATTACCTAGTGCTGATATTATTATTTTTACCAGTCCGAGTAATGTAAATGCTTTTTTTAAAGCAAACAAAATTGAGGAGCATCATAAAATAATTGCTATGGGAGGTGCAACCGAAGCTGAATTGCGCAAACATGGTGTTCGAAAATGCACTTTACCAAAGAGTTTTGATGATTTAGGAATATTACAGGCAGTTTATAAAATTGCTGTTAAATAATAAAATTATGATTATACATCGCCCAAGAAGAAACAGAAAAAGTGCAACCATTCGTGCAATGGTACAAGAAACACAAGTACTTAACAGCGATTTAATTTTTCCTTTGTTTTTAATTGAAGGTAAAAACAATAGTAGTGAAGTTACTTCAATGCCTGGTATTTATCGTTACAGCAGCGATTTAATGTTGAAAGAAATTGAAAGTTGCATGCAACTTGGTATCAATAGTTTTGCTTTATTTCCGAATATCAGCGATAGCTTAAAAGATAAATATGCCAAGGAAAGTTATAACAGCGGAGGACTTTATTTAAGGGCATTACGCGAAATAAAAAAGTATTTCCCTGAATGTTGTTTGATGACCGATGTAGCGATGGACCCTTACAGCAGTGATGGACACGATGGCATTGTTGAAAACGGAGAAATATTAAATGATGAAACATTAGAAGTTTTGGGCCGTATGGCTGTAGCACAGGCGCAAGCAGGAGCCGATATTGTAGGGCCAAGCGACATGATGGATGGACGTGTGGGTTATATTAGGAATGAGTTAGATAAAGAAGGCTTCACAAATGTTTCGATAATGGCATATAGCGCTAAATACGCAAGCGCATTTTATGGACCATTTAGAGATGCTTTAGACTCTGCACCAAAATTTGGTGATAAAAAAACATACCAAATGAATCCAGCCAATCAAAGAGAGGCAATTATTGAAGCCCAATTAGACATGGAAGAAGGAGCTGACTTTTTGATGGTAAAACCAGCATTAGCGTATCTTGATGTAATAAAAGCACTTAATGATAATTTTGATTTACCTATTGCAGCATACAATGTGAGTGGCGAATATGCCATGATTAAAGCTGCTGCACAGCATGGTTGGTTAGATGGTGAAAAAGCAATGGTTGAATGTTTAACTTCCATAAAACGAGCTGGAGCAAAAATAATTCTTACCTATTTTGCCAAAGAATATGCTCAAAAAAATAGACTATGATAATTTAAAAACTTAAATTACTTTTGGACTTTTAATTTTACTTTAAATGATTCAAAGGATTCAATCAGTTTTTTTATTGCTTGTTGTAGTTTGTCAAGGTTTATTATTTGCTACTGCCTTGGCAACTTTTTCGACATATGAAACAAATTTTAACCTCAGTTTAATGGGTTTTTACAAACTAAGTTCTGCAGGACACGAAATGTTGCAAAATAGCTACGCTCTAATGGCCGTAAATGTTGTAGTAATTCTTTTCACTGCTTTTATCATATTTAGCTATAAAAACCGTAAAAAGCAAATTAAGCTTGCTGCATTCAATATTTTATTGATATGTGGATTTATTGTTTTAATGTTTTATAGTTATGATAATGCAAAATCATTTTTAGACCGTTCATTTAATAGTCAGGGAGCGGAATTATCAACAACTTATGGCATAGGTATGATTTTACCTTTATTGTCTTTAGTGTTTAATTTTTTAGCTATTAAAGGCATTCGAAAAGATGAAGAACTCATTAAAAGTGCCGACAGAATAAGATAATTAACCAAATTCAAACTATGTATACTATGAAAAAATATTACTTCATTTTAATGATTGCTATTTATGCTAATCAATCGCAAGGACAAACGCTTAACTCATCACATTTTCCTTCGCCAGGTGATATTTACAAATACTTTTATACTGATACTTTAGGTATTGTTGCTGGTTCAGCTGGTTCAGCACAAATTTGGAATTTCGAGGATTTAAATGTGGATACTGTTTTGCAAACTGATAATTATGTTGCTCCAATTGTAACTACCCCACCTGTAACAGGTCATTCAGTAGCACAAGGTGATACCTTAAATGGGTATAATTTCTTTAATAATACAGCAACTGAATATTCCATGTTGGGCTTCTCAGATAGTGCTAATGTGAACGTAGTGGCGTACAGCAATCCTATGACTTTATTAACATTTCCTTTTTCATATGGCAATACCAACACTGATAATTTTGCCTTTACTGCTACCTTTCAAGGCAATGCAGTAAATGCCACTGGAACTATAAATAGTAGTGCTGATGGTAGTGGTAATTTATTGCTACCACAAGGTGCATTCAATAATGTACTGCGTGTAAAATATAATGTAGTTACTAATATTACTGTATCCATTTTTAATATTACTCAAACACAAAATATTTATGAATGGTATGATGGTATTAACAAATTTCCTTTATTACATATTGAACAGGTAACCACTACTGACCCATTTGGTGGTGCCCCAACAGTGGATAAGCTGGTATGGGTTGAGGCAACTGGTCCTGCTGGTATTAAAAACTACACTAACAAAAATGATTTCAGTTTATCACCAAATCCAGCGCAAGACATAGTTAATTTGAAATTTAATCAATCAAATAGAAATAAAACCGAAGTGATAATATTTAATGCACTTGGACAAATTGTATATGAAAACAACAATGTTGATGCCCAATTAAGCAATTTAAATATTTCAGTTGCTGATTTAGAAAAAGGGGTATATTTTGTTAAGGTAAATCAAAATAATAACACTTTCACTAAAAAGTTGGTTGTTCAGTAATTTGTATGCTGCAATAGCTCAAAGTAAAAAGGGAATTCTTCATGTTTTGTAAATTAGGTTTGCTATAGAACTTTATCAGACTGAAGTGGTTAGCTAGTCCTAAATTTATATTTTATCTTGCGAAGAGGCTCAGTAAGATGTAATTTACAATGACTTATCAAAAATTATTCATAACTTTGATAAAATCCGTTATTTTTGCCTCAAAAGCAAAATTGGCTAAATGAATAAGTTGATGAATAGTAAGATGATATCTCGCTTTTTCTTTCTTTGTTTTGGATTTATTCCAATGCTGTTATTGGCACAAAGTGACAGTTTGAATAAAACCGATGAGCAAGGGTGGAAGCAAGGTAAATGGATTGAAAATAGCGATGGTGAAGATGCCGAGGGCTGCACTGCGGGAACAAAAATTGAAGAAGGTTACTATAAAGATAATAGAAAAACAGGAACGTGGCGCAGATATTACTGCAATGGAAAAATAAAAAATGAGTTAGTTTATAATGCTGACAGAAGCATTTCTTCAAAAGATTATTATCAAGATGGCAAATTAAAAGAGGAAGGCACATGGAATAGTGTTGGCTGGATTGGTGTCTATAAAATGTATCATCCAAACGGAAAATTGTATTATGAATGGGAGTATGACCAAGGAGGTAAAAGAACAGGTAGGCAAAAATACTTTTATGATAACGGTAATTTAATGTTTGATGGCGAATGGAATGGCGGAAAAGAGGCTGGCGTGATAAAAGAATATTATGAAAATGGTGCTTTAAAAAGTGAAAAATTTTTTTATGATGGAAAACTCGATACCACTAGTATTAAAACATATGCTCCTAAAGAAGTAAAGGCTGTTGAACCAAAAATTGAAACACCTAAGGAAGAAGTTAAACCACCCGCAAACCCTCAATTAGGAGTAATTAAAGATGGTTATAATAAAACATTTACAAAGGAAGGCAAAATAGATCGTGAAGGTGAGTTTAAAAATGCAAAATTAATTGAAGGAAAGCAATATTATTATAAAGAAGGGAAAATTGAAAAGATAGCTATAGTTAGAGATGGCAAGATAATTAGATATGAAACAGAGAAGGAAAATAAATAATATGCTTTGGGCAATGCGATGTTGTTAAATAGTTTTTTCAATATAACTATTCAATAATAACAACATTATTTTACCCATTTTATGATTTCACAAAACAATTTATCGTTATACAATACGCTTACACGCAAAAAAGAAAAATTTGAACCACTAAGTCCCCCATTTGTTGGTCTTTATGTATGTGGTCCAACAGTTTACAGCGATGTTCATTTAGGTAATTGCCGCACATTTATATCATTTGACTTAATTTTTAGATATCTTTTACATCTTGGATATAAAGTGCGCTATGTGCGTAATATTACCGATGCCGGGCACCTTGAAGGTGATCGTGACGAAGGTGATGATAAGTTTGCCAAGAAAGCCCGATTGGAGCAACTAGAGCCAATGGAAATAGTGCAACGTTATACATTAGGATTTCATGAGGTAATGCAAGCATTTAACGCTTTGCCCCCAAGTATTGAACCTACTGCAACTGGTCATATTTGCGAACAAATTGAAATGACAAAACAAATTATTGCCAATGGTTATGCTTATGAAGCTCACGGTTCGGTTTATTTTGATGTTGAAAAATACTCAAAAGAGCACAATTATGGAGAACTAACCAATAGAAAACTTGAGGATTTATTGGAAAACACAAGAGAGCTTGAAGGTCAGGATGAAAAAAAAGGAAGGCTTGATTTTGCATTATGGATTAAAGCCAAGCCTGAACATATTATGCGATGGCCTTCGCCCTGGGGATGGGGATTTCCTGGATGGCATATTGAATGTTCGGCCATGAGTACTAAATACCTTGGAGATACTTTTGATATACATGGTGGTGGTATGGATTTACAAGCTACTCATCACACCAATGAAATTGCTCAATCTCAAGCATGCAGCCATAAAGCGCCAGTAAAATATTGGATACATACTAATATGCTTACCGTAAATGGTGTACGTATGAGCAAAAGTGCTGGAAATGGATTTTTACCAGGCGAATTATTTACAGGAAATCATCCATTACTTGAAAAAGGATATAGCCCAATGGCTGTAAGGTTTTTTATGATGCAAACACATTATAGAAGCACTTTAGATTTTAGTAACGAAGCCCTTCAGGCAGCCGAAAAAGGATTCGCCAAATTAATGAGTGCAGTAAAAACTATGATGCAACTTAAAACTTCATCAAACAGCACTTCAGATATTAAAGCTTTAGTAAATGCATGTTATGCCGCAATGAATGATGACTTTAACAGTCCAGTTTTGATTGCAAATTTATTTGAAGCGGTTCGCATTATCAATTCAGTAAATGATGGTAAGGAAAACATTACTGATAGTGATTTAACACTTTTACAAACCTCTGTAAATGCCTTTGTTTTTGAGGTAATGGGCTTAAGAAATGATATAGAAAGCAACTCGGGGGGTAAAGCCTTAACAACTGTGATGCAAATAGTTTTAGAACAAAGAGCCGAAGCTAAAAAACGCAAAGACTTTGCAACATCTGATCAAATAAGAGACTTATTGTTGTCGGGGGGCATAACTATAAAGGACACAAAAGAAGGAACCGTGTGGCAAGTTGAATGAGCCATAGTAAATGCATAAAAGATTGGTGTGAATTTTCAACTCTTAAAAATTTATTTTATTGGAATGAATCGCTTTTGGTTTAAATATAGAAATTACCTTGCTTGGTTGTTATTTGTTTTTGCAACTACAATATCGTGTAACAGTGATGATAAAAGTAATAAGCAAGCAAATGATAATACACAAAAGCCCACTGCATTTATTGCTAAAGCTCCTTCATTTAATGAAGATTCGGCATTTTATTGGGTGCAAAAACAAGTAGAATTTGGGCCACGCGTACCTGGTTCAAAAGCACACGCCAATTGCGCAGCATTTATAGAAAATACGTTGAAATCTTATGGTTTAAGTGTTATAGTACAAAGTGCACCTGTAACTACTTATGATGGTAAAATATTTACTATAAAAAACATCATAGCTTCATACAAACCTGATTTTCAAAAAAGAGTACTATTATTGGCACATTGGGATAGCCGCCCTATAGCCGACAATGATACGAAAGATGAAAATAAAGCTATTGATGGTGCTGATGATGGAGCAAGTGGTGTTGCAGTATTGCTTGAAATAGCTCGTCAAATATCGAAAGCTGACGTAAAAATTGGTGTAGATTTATTTTTTTCGGATTTAGAAGATTATGGTCAACCCGATGATAGTGACAAACCAAAAATGCAAGACAGTTGGTGTTTAGGTACTCAATATTGGGCTAAGAACCTTCACGTTCCTAATTACACTGCTAATTATGGTATTTTATTAGATATGGTGGGCGCCAAAGGCGCTGTTTTTCCTCGTGAAGGAACTGGAACCTATTTTGCCCCTGATGTAGTAAACAAGGTTTGGAGCACTGCGCAAAAAATTGGTTATGGAAGTTACTTTATTGATGATAGAACTGGCAACACTACTGACGATCACCTATACGTGAATACAATTGCTAAAATTCCTTGTATTGATATAGTACACATGAGCCCTTTAACTGGCAGTTATGGTGAGCATCATCACACCCATAAGGATAACTTAAGTATTATTGATAAAAATATCTTAAAAGTAGTAGGGCAAACTGTTCTTGAGGTTTTATTTCAGGAGTAGAATATTAGAAATATTCTGTTTTATGCACTTATATTAATCAGATCACTGATTAATTTATACATTTTATACCAATTGCATTTTTTTTAGTCTTCCTGAATTAAATTCAGTTTAAACCCAGATTACGCAAACGTTAATGCCGATACAAATTGAAATTAGTAAAATAAGGCTGTGCCGTAATTGGACTAAATTGAAAGTACGATCAATATTAATCATCGCTTAATCTAATATAAGGGCTAATTTTTTTTAATATCTGATCATTCATTGCAATACATTTTTTGAGATCGTTTATTTGCCCATATTTGCCGTGCGTGTTGCGGTAGTTGACTAAGGCGGTGGCTAAATTATAACTTATGTAAGGGTGCTTATTTAATTGAGAAACACTACAGTTATTGATGTTGATAGTTTTTACCGACATTAAGTCGAGTGATAAATGCAATTTGAGTTGTGCAAAATTGGAGGTATCCACATTTTCAATTTCATAAAGCTGAGCTAATGTAACAAAGCCACCCAAAGCCCTTTTGTAATACATAATTTTATCGATGGTGATGGAGTCAATTAAATTCAATTGCTTTAAGTTAAAACGGGAACAAGTGTTGAATTCAAAGCTTAAATTTTTTCGGAAGTTGTTGAATTTCTCTTCTTTTATTTTTTCTTTTTCACTTGTTATAATCTCAATGCTATCCTTAGGTAAGTTAATAACTGCCGTTGAAGCCCTATTGTTTTCAATTTCTATATAGGGTATTAATTCGTTCCATATACTTTCATCAACCATTTTAAATTTCAATACATCATTGGCATGTTTAAATTTACCTCCTTTGTTGATATATTTTCTTAATACCTTTACTTGACCTTTGTTTAAGCCTAAACTGAGCCACTGTTCATCGCTAATTGTATTTGGGTTAAATTTAAATCGCTGTGCTTGTTTTTGGTAAGAATGAAAAGTTACAACATCATCACTAAAAGCTTCAAGTGATTTTGACTCATAAACCGCACGCTCTTGCTTATCAAGACTATCGAGCAAGGCAGGGTTTACAAACGAAAAATTTGAGTTAACCGATTTAAAGGGTTCATAAAAATTAAGCCCCCATAAAACAATCAATTGCACAACTAAAATAATAATCAATATGAGCAATCCTTTTTGCCCTCTTTTTTCGAAGGTAAAAAAATCTTTAAGTATTTTTTTCATATTAGGTTACTTATCTCGTTCGCCTTTTATACCAATGTGAATTATAAATTATTGGTATAATTTATAATTCTTACATTGGTAAATGCCGATAGGAAAGAAGTTTATCACAAATTTAGTTAAGTAAATTTGGGCTATTACTTATTTCACATCGGTATTATCATGCTATTAACTTAAATATTATTCAAAAATATTTCATCATTCATGTAAACAAAAAAGCACGAATTAAATCGTGCTGTAATTTTTAGTTTTTAATGATGATGCCCTCCTGGGCCATGCACATGCCCATGGCTTAACTCTTCGAGGGTGGCAGGGCGCACTTCCAATACTTCACCAATAAAGTGTAAATTTTTTCCTGCCAAAGGATGGTTGAAATCCATTTTCACATAAGTATCGGTAATTTCAACAACCAAACCTTGCATACGATTTCCTTCTTGATCGTGCATGGGTAGTGTATTTCCAACAACTACCATTTCTTCATCCATATTACCTTCATCATCTTTAAAAGCTTCAATTGGAACATTTACAATATGGTCGTGATGAATTTGACCATAACCTCTTTCGTAGGCCACTTTAAAGTCGAATTTATCGCCTTTTAATTTGTTACTCAGTGCTGTTTCAAAATCTTCTAATAAATCACCGTTTCCGTATAAAAATACAAAAGGATTTTCAACACTTGTTTCTTCTACTAAGGTTTCTGGTCCATTTTCTTTATCGTACACAGTTAACACATAGTTTACCGAAACTACCTTGTTTTTTTCAATAATCATGTTCTTGTTTTTTAAATTTATACAAATAACCAATTTATTTTTAACTCTGCAAAGGGTACATGGTATATTTTATTTATCAAGAAAAAGTTAAAATGCCTATTTTATTGTTAAAGAAAAGGTTATTGTATTCATAAAGCTAATGAAATTGAAAAATTGATAGCTTTGGGAAGAAAAATTAAATTGAAGCGCATTTGAAACAAGTACCCTGAAAATAATTTTATCAAAGACAAAATAAGAAAACAATTGCAGTTGTTAAGGGTTAAAGGAATAATTGAGTTTACAGGAAGAGGGCATTACAAAAAAAATTAAATGAAAAAATACATCATTGTAACACCTGAGGGAAGCACAATAGCGCCTAAAGAAGAATTCTTAATTGAAAATTTACAGGTATTAGGCCTTATAGATAATGTAAATACTGAAAGTGAAGCTATTGATAAACTATTGGAAGAAAATCAGTGGATTATTGATGCCCAGTTTAATGTTAAAGAATTCATTACATATGAACTGCTTTAATGATTTTAATTAACTTAGTATAATTAGTAATTCTAATACTCCTAAGTTTTCACTTCCAAAGGCAATATTAATATTGTGCCCCAAGAATTCCCTTTTGTTTTTCAACAAGATTATTAAACATATCCCCTATTCATAATAATGGATTTTAATGAATATGAAAAGGGAAATTACAAAACGAATTAATATTTTAAATTCCTGCTTGCCTTCTTCCCTTATTTTTTTTCACATTTAGCAAGTTTAACAAGCACTTGCTCATATAAATTGTTTCTTTGTGTTTTAATGAAGTTAAGTTTATATTTTGAAACAGTTTAAACTCCTTATATTAATAGTCTTGCTTACCAATATTGCTTTTATAAGCAAGGTAAATGCCGCTGTGTTTTTAAGTTATAAAACAGACACTATTAAAACTATACATGGCAGTAAAACTGTATTAAAAGTGCTATTTAATGATGGTAAAATTATGGAGGTTATTCGTTTAAAAAATAACCTTAAACATGGTAAACAAGAGCATTTTAATAGTAATGGAATTTTGTTGAGCGAAATTAATTATAAGCAAGGCTTACTGTGTGGCCCATATATTACTTACAACAGCGATGGAACAATCATGGAAAAGAAATCATATGCTTGTGATCCATCAAAAGATAAAACTTGGTTAGAGGGGAAATATTTAGAATATTATGGCAAAACCTTAATCACTAAAGGAACATATAAAGATGGTTTAAAAGAAGGTAAATGGAAACAATTTCACAACAATGGTATTATTAAAAGTGAGCAAAATTTTAAACAAGGACAAGCTATTGGAGAACAAATATTTTATAACAACAAAGGTGCATTGCAATACAAAAATAGCTTTATTGAAATTACTGAAAATGGAAAAAAAACAACAGTAAAACATGGCAAATTTGTGTCATTTCATTCAACAGGACAGGTAAGTCAAGAGGGGCGTTACGAATATGATAAAAAAACTGGTTTGTGGCGTGAGTACAACCCAAATGGCAATTTATATAAAGAAACCTATTATAAAAATGGGAAGGTACACGGAACCAATAATTCATACACAAACACAGGCACTTTGGAAACAAAAAGTGAGTATTATGAAGAAATAGAAATTGATGGAAAAAAGCTACGTAATGTATTACATGGTGTGAGGGAAAGATACAAAGGCAATGGTAAAATAGATAGTCGTGAATATTATTATTATGGCAAAAAAACAGGGACTTGGGAAACGCATCTCCCTAACGGCAACGTAAAAACGAGCAACACATACGAGAACAATTTACAAATTGGAAAATCGATTTCTTACGATGAAGATGGCAATAAAACTTATGATGTTACTTATGAAATTATTAAAGGAGATACCAGCGACATTTCGGTAAAAACAGGTAAAGAATTGAATTGGCAAAAAAATGTATTGGTATTTGAAACTACATTTAAGAATGGTAAGGAAAATGGGTTAAGAAAATCTTATTATCCATCCGGGAAACTGGCGCATTCTCAAAATTTTATTGATGGTTTATTACAAGGTGAATCGATTGAATACTATGAAAATGGAAACGTGAAATCAACAAGAAATTATAACTCTTTTATTACTTCAAGTAATGAAAAAAAATATTATCAAATAGGTTGGGCATTTCAGTATGACCAAGCAGGCAAAATTACTTCAAAATTATTTTATGATTCACTTGGCAATAGGGTAATACAATATAGCTATCATGAAGGGAAGTTAAATCAGATATTTATTGACAAGGTGTTAGAATTAAATTATTTTCCAAATGGAAAATTGAAGTCAGAAAAAATTAGTTCATCGACTTCTATGATGCCCTTTGCACGCTATTATTACATGAATGGCAATATCCGAAAAATAGGCTTTCAACATGCCGAAAATCAAATTTATAATACTTTACACTTTAAAAGTGATGGTACATATAATTTTGCAAGTGGGAGCTTTTATCAAAAACCTGATACACTTTTGCCTCCACAATATCAAATTTCGAGTATTACCGTTGCTGCTGGGGGTGTATTAAAACCAAACAATTTTTATTCTGATACTATAAAAAATGGCAATTACCTTATTTATTTTAACAATGGAAAAGTGTATGCTAAAATGAATTTTAACAATGATTTACCGCATGGCGACTTTGTATTTTATCATCCTGAAAATGGCGACACCATGTTATATGCAAAATTTAATAATGGATTACTAAATGGTCCTTGGCTCGAAAAATTTGGAGCAAAATATGTTTGGCTAAGAGGACATTATTGCAATCAAAAGATGTGCGGAACCTGGATAAGAAATCAAATTTCGGGAAAAGCTTATGAAATAAGAAGATACAGTAGTAAAACTGGTCAAAGTGTTGCCATTACTGAGTTTTATCCAAATGGATATTTAAAAACCTATAATGATTACGAATCGGGTGCATATGAATCAAGAGATGATCAAAACAATATTGTTTCTCGCTCCATTGTAATAGATGAAGCTGCAAAAATAGTTCAAAGCGAATCCTATTATCCTAAATCAAATAATATAAAAAATAAAAATATTTATAAAAACAAAGTTCAAGATGGTATGTCAGAAAGCTATTATGCATCGGGCAAATTGCAGAGTAAAATGCCTTATATAAATGGCAAAAAAAATGGAACTTATGTTGAATATTTTGAAAATGGCAATATAAAACGTAAAAGCAATTGGGTAGATGATAAATTAGAAGGCATGGGCATTTTCGTAAACGAAAATGGCAAAATAGACACGCTATACTATCGCAATAATAATTTACAAGTTAAGCCAACAGAAATGCCTTGTTCATGCATTGATACCACGTATAGCATTAACAGAGGAGGCTTTGCGCCAAGTTTGAGTACTTTACTTGAATATGATAAACTACAGAGTTATTTCCCTAAGTATTTAATTCCAGTTGATAGTTTAAATTATCGCTCCATATTTTATACAGGATTTCAAAATAGCAATGGAAACAATTCAGGATTTAGTTCAATGAATTTAATGATGTTTAAGGAATTTGCATTTTATTTACCCACTAATCACCAAATTAAATTGGTGTTTAACCCATGTATTACCAAGGGTTACATCAGTCGTATGCAAATATCTGCGGGCTATAGCATTGGAAACAGAAATTATACTCATGTTGATTTTTATCCTAAAAAAATTGCCCTTGAATTTATGAAAGGGCCTATCAAAAGCAATGATAAAAACTATGCCAACTTTAAAGCTTTTTTTGAAACAAAAAATGTGTCATTTGATCCAGAAAAAAAGTTAAGTATTGAATATATAAAATCAAACTTTAATTGCTTTACACCTGCTAAAATAAAGGATTTCATTAGTTTAGATATAAAAAAAGGAGAAGCCTTTATTTTTGAGAAATTTAGCAGCGCCATATTTGAAAAATATCAGCTAAAAATGAGTGAGGCGGAACTTGATTTATTTTTCGGCATTGCGGTAGCCGATGCAACTGTTAAATTTGATATTTATGGTACAAAAGGTTATGAAAACATAGATGCTCATACTGACTTTATGCTGCTTGGTGGTGAATTTGCTTGTGGAGTAATAAAAATAAATTGTACTAAAACAGAAAATGAATTGTACATTTTAAATAAAAATCAAAGTAAGTTTGTAGTAACTGATATAAGGAAAGCCTTGGAAAATAATGGTTTCTCAAGAATAAATTTCATTTACAGCGTAGCTGAAAAGCAATTGTGGTTTACTTTTTACATCGAATAAAAATGAATAAAAAAATTAAACTACTATTTTCGATACTGCTTATAAGCTTTGTAAATAAAGGCTTTTCACAATCAAGTGTTGTTTTTGATGTGTTTTCAAATCATGAATATTTTTATCAAAATAAATATAAAGAAGTTAAGGACTTTGAATTGAATTTAAATGGAGAATTTGATATTGAATATTTTGCTATGCGTAATGAGGGCGGAAATAACTTTGAACGTATCAACAGGCAAATTGAAAATTTAGCGCTAGAAGCATGGAAAGATAAACAAAAAAAGTATGAATTAAACAATGAAATAAAAGCACAAATAGTTAAATATAATGAATTTAAGCTTCGCAGAAACAATAAGTATGAACAGGGTGTTGAAGATGATTTTAATCCGCAACTTCATGCCATTGATATAAAACTCTTATCAGTATGTAATCAAATATTTACATGCTATTTGAATTACGAATTCAAGGTAACATCAAACAACAATAGATATAGTAATGAAACTGTAGAAATAAACATAACAAAGTACTTTACTTTTGATGTTTTCACGCAAAAAATAAGCCAGTTAAAAGCTGAGTTTAATGAAAATAACTTAGCACAAACACAACAGGAGGTATTGCCATATGTAAATCAATTTTTTTCAGAATTAGATATTTATTTTAAAGAAAATCCTGATGAAGTTGAAATAGAGGATGAGGAAATAATTAATGAAGAAGAAAATGAAACCGGTTATCAACGCCAAGAAAAAGGACAAAGAAAGTTTGATCAACACAAGTTTGATATTAAAGAAACTCATATTTATTGGTTTGCCTGGGGCATGATGATTAGTGTTCCACCTTATTGTAAAAGCAGCTATATTAGCAATGGAGATTCATATTCGGTATTTGTTCCCTTTGAAAAATGTAAAAATCTTTTGGATTTGTTTCCTGCATACCATTCCTATAAACAATTGATAAAACCATCTCTTTTGTTCCAGAATTTCGATTATTTTGAAGTGCTAAACGATTATAACAAGTTTCGGCATGAGCCAAGTGTAACTAGTTTGTTCAAAACCAATAATGTATTGGATAAGCCGAAACAATTAAGTGTGGCCAGTTATCAAATATTTAAAGACAATAATAAAAATCATAGAGGTGATTTTATTTATGAATTTGATATGAAAGCAAATAATTTTCAACTGCAGGCTGCAAAAAGCGATTACAGCTATTTCATAGAAAAAAACAATGGAAAAACGAGCAAAAAAGTTAATAAAAATAACAGTAAAAAATCGATACATTTTTATGATGAAAAAGGGAATTTGATACATAAGAAATCGGATGAGCCAGCTAATGGAGGTGATCAATTCTTTTTTTATAATGCAGATAATTGCTACACCTTCAGTCTAGATTTTAGTAATGATTTATTTGAAGAAAAACTCAACAAAATCTCATTTAAAAACAGTGAGTTATGTTTAACTGATGTTTGTTTAACTTTTGATAAAAACATGCAAGTAATTGCTGTAAAAATGTTGAAATACCAGCATAATGATGTTGAATTAGGTTTTGATGAAAAAGGCCGATTAGTAGAAGCACATACTGAAAATGACCGATTTAGTTACTATTATGAATTTGATAAATATGATCGTTTAATAAAATATAGTATGTACGAATACCAGCGTGTTTCAAAAGAGCTCATTTTCTATTATAAAGAAATGGAGCGCTTGCCTTATCTTCAAAATAAACACACGCATAATAATGATATTTTTGAGGAAGAGAGCTATACTTGGCAATATTAGTTGCAATTTTTTTTTTGCTAAGGTTTATTATCTTTATAATCTTGAATTTTCAATATGAGATTTTCCACCACAAATAAGTATTATTTTATCATCTTAATTTCTTTTGTATTTAGTTTCGCATACTCATGCTCAAAAGAGCGTCCCTATAGTAAGCCCATAAGCTCAAAAAGAAAAACAGAAAAAGAAAAACCTATTGTTGAAAAAGATTCAACAATTGCACCTTTGGCAGATTCAACCGAAAATATTATTGTGTTGGTTATTGATGGTGCACGTTATGCAGATACTTGGGGAGCTATTGCCACACCTTACATTCCGTACAGAAGAGAATTTCGAAATACAGGAGTGTTTTGTTCTAACTTTAAAAATAATGGATTAACGCTCACCGTATCGGGCCACACTGCCATAATTACTGGTAAATATGAAACATTAAATAACACGGGGACACAAACTCCTAGTTATCCTTCATTTATGCAGGTATGGCGAAAAACATTTAATAAAGCTGCTGAAAAGGCCTGGATTGTTGCTTCAAAAGACAAGTTAGACGTACTAAAAAACTGCACTAATGGTGAATGGAACAACGTTTGTAACCCTATGAGTAATTGTGGCAACTCAGGTTTAGGTTCTGGTTATAGAGAAGATTTAACAACCTTGAATAAAGCAAAATTAATTTTAGCTGAACATGAACCTAACTTAATGTTGATTAACTTTAAACAGCCAGATTTTTCGGGACATGCAGCCGACAGTTTGGCTTATTTACAAGGTATATTTGACACCGATAATTATGTAAATTTAATTTGGAATTTTATACAAAACAATGCTCATTATAAAAATAAAACAGCATTAATTATCACTAACGATCATGGCCGTCACACAGCAGGGCATTTGGATGGTTATGTATCTCATGGTGATACATGTGAAGGATGCCGCCATATTGAATTTTTAGCACTTGGGCCAGATTTTAAAAAAAACTATACAAGCACTACTACATATGAACAAATTGATATTGCCCCTACTATTGCCTATTTATTAGGTTTTAAAATGCCTTATGGTGATGGGAAAATAATGAAGGAGTTGTTAAAGTGAGGGCTTAGATACTTTCATAAAGTGCTAAATATTTTTTTGCAGCTATCTCCCAATTAAACTGAGAAGCATGTTGCATTATTCTTTCAGTTTTAAGATTATCATCATTATAAATTTTCATGCCTTTTTCAAAGGTCTTTTGCATATCACTTGCTTCAAAATTTTCCCAGTAAAATGCTTCACTACCCCCAATTTCTGGGAGACAAGTTTTATTACTTAAAAAAACAGGCTTTCCAAAAATCATGGCTTCAATTACCGGCAGCCCAAATCCTTCGGACAAGGAGGGAAATACAAAAGCATAACAATTTTTATATAAAGTATATTTTAAGTCATCACTCACTATACCCAAAAAATATAATTGCGTTAAAACTCCCATTTCTTGCGCCATTGATTTTATTTTTTGTACATATTGATGTGTACTATTTCCTGCTATTACTAAAAATAAATTTGCATTATTTTTTAACAAAGGCAACAACACATGAAAGTTCTTTTTAGGATTAATAATCCCAATGCTAAATAAATATTTTCTATTTCGTAAAAATGATGGTAGCTCAACATTTTCAATGCTTTTCAAGCTTACGCCATTATAAATAACATGCAACTTTTTATCATTTATATTTAAGTGTTGTTTAATTTCATTGGCTGTAAATTGTGAGATAGCTACAATGGCGGAAGCTTTATTAACTTTACGCTGCAACGCATTCATCTTAAACAATTTTTTTATTCCCTTATATTTATATAAAAAATTTAAATCATGAATTGTCAAAATAAGTTTGCCACTGCTTAGTAAGAATTTTGATTGTTGATGTGTGCAATGCCATATATCAAAGGACTTTGGTCGTTTGAATAAAAAAGATAAATAATTTTTAATATTGTTGTAAAAAACATGATTTCCAAAGATGCCCTTTTTATTTTCGGGCACTAAAAAATGTAAGTCATTGTTTTTATTTTGATTTACTAAGGCTTGCCCCAAACCCAAACAGAACTGACCTAAACCGCTATTTAAGTTCTTCAATTTTTCCATCTCGACCAGTACTTTCAACTTTTTCATGAATTAGAATGTAGCGCCTTTAGTTTTTTATTTCTTAAATAAATAGCCTTTGATGAAACTTTACAAACTACAAAACCATAATAACCATCTAGAAATCCAAGTTGTACAAAATACATTTTTACAAACTTAAAAATGGGTGCCAAGTAAATTGATATTAGGTTTGTTTTTATTCCCTTTTCAAATAAACTTTGCGCAGATAAACCACTAAATTTTTCGGTTTGTATATAATGCTCCGTAACACTATAATAGCTGTAATGCAGACAATCGCCTTGTAATAATACTGAACTTATTTTTTTATTGGTCATAGATATTAATTGTTCATGTATTAAACCTTGCCATTGCATTTGTTTTCGGTTAAATAATCGCAATTTAATATCAGGGTACCACCCACAGTGCCTTATCCATGAACCACAATAATTTGTTAACCTTTTAAATGAAGCAGTTTGCAAGCCATTTTGCTTTAATCTAACTATATCATCTTGTAAGGTTTTGCTCAATACCTCATCTGCATCTAACGATAAAATCCAATCGAATTTTGCCTGTGAATTGGCTAAATTTTTACTTGCACTATAGCCTTGCCAAGCCCCTTGAAACACTTTTGCTCCAAATTGTTTAGCAATTTCACTTGTATCATCAGTTGAAAATGAATCGTACACAATTATCTCATCTGCAACTTGCACTGCAGCTTGCAAACATTTAGCTATATTTTTAGCTTCGTTGAAGGTGATAATAACAACAGACAATTGGTGCATACAATTGAAGAATTTTTATGCAAATTAAACAAATTGTGAATAGCCTTATTGAAAAGTTATTTAATACAACGATAAAAAGGTATGCTAATGATGTAATTTTATGTCCGAAAATATGCAATGAAAATCAATTTGAAAAAATATCTATTACTCTTTTACATCCTTTGCTTTGGGGTACTTTATGGCCAACCTCGTATTGAAAAATATCAAAATGGAAATATTAAATCTGAAGAAAATTACGATAAAAACGGGTTGCAACATGGAAAACAAAGCTATTACTATGAAAATGGTAAGCTAGCCAAAGAGCTAAATTATCGAGAAGGTAAGGAGTTTGGTGCTTTGATGCGTTATTATGAAGATGGAAAAGTAAAAGCAGAAGAAAATTATTATGCTGGTAAGAAATCAGGAAAATCAATTTTTTATTTTAAAAATGGCAATACTGCCCTATCGACTTTTTACAAAAAGGATTTACCCGACAGTGTTTGGCAAGAATGGTATGAAAATGGGAAAATGAAAAGTGAAGGATGGTATAAACTTAACAAAAAAGAGGGTGTTTGGAAGTACTGGTACGAAAATGGAGTTTTACAAAGTGAGGGAACTTTTGAAAATAACCTGCAAACAGGCCCATTTAAATCTTACAACGAAAATGGAAAACTTTCGATAAGTGGTTTTTTTGATGCTGGAATTGAAGTTGGTAAATGGAGCAAATACTTTGTTGACGGCAACCTAAAGGAAGAAGGCACCTATTTAAAAGGTGTTTATCAATTACAAAACTATTTTAATGAAAAAGGGAAAACAATTGTAAAAAATGGCAATGGCTATTGTACCTATTACTTTCCTGATGGCACAAAAAAATCATTCGGAAAATATAAAGATGGATTTCAAGATAGTGTATGGCAATTTTTCACATCATTAGGGGTTAAAGAATTTGAACTTACATACATGGCTGGGATCAAAAATGGACCTGCTAAATATTGGTTTACCAATGGAAAAGTTGAAAAAGAAGGCCGATTATGTGAAGCAAAAAAGTGTGGAACGTGGCGTTTTTACAGAAATAACGGTTCACTAGAAATGGAAGGTAATTTTGAAAACGATAAGCAAAATGGGAGTTGGACAAATTATTTTGAGAATGGAAAACCAGAATCTACAGGCTTTTATAAAAATGGATTAAGTGATAGTACTTGGACTTTTTATTATCCCAAGGGACAAATTTGGCGCAAAGGAAATTTTAAAGATGATCTCAAAACAGGCCATTGGCAGGCATTTTACGAAAACGGAAAATTATTTTATGAAGGAGAATTTGTTTTAGGAAAAGAAGAAGGTAATTGGGTTTCATACCATGATAATGGTAATAAAAAAGATGAAGGAACTTATACTAAAGGCGTTATGGATAAACAATGGCAAGGTTTTCATGAAAATGGGAAACAAAAATATAGTGGAAATTATTTGTTGGGAAAAAAGGATAAACTTTGGATTTATAATTATCCGGACGGTAAAAAAGAAAAAGAAATAACTTATTTTAAAGGAGAAGAAGATGGTTTATCGCGTAGTTATTTTAGCAATGGCAATGTGAAAGAAGAAGGTGAATTCAAAAAAGGTAAAAGAATAGGAAAGTGGACTTTTTATTATGAAAATGGAGGCAAATTTGAAGAGATTGAGTATAAAAATGGAAAGCCTGATGGCAGCATGACTAGTTACTATGATGTGGGAACCATAATGGATAAAGGAAATTTTAAGGAAGGCAAAAAGGATGGAAAATGGGAAAGTTACAATCGTAAAGGAAAAATTTATAAGGTTGCCTTTTTTAAAGATGGGGTTTTACAGAAGTGAAAAAAGCAACTAGCTTTGGTAATTGTGAAAACCTGAGGAGTGAAATTTATTAAGCCAAAAATGCTGATTAAAGTTTTTGATTAAAGTTGTTTTTTGAGGTTTAGTATTCCTTGTACCATGGCCTGCCATGAAAAGTTTTTCTTTTCTTGGATGGTGTTTTTAACCATATCTTCTTCCCTACTTTCTAAATAAAAATCTTTAATATATTGGGCAATTTGTTGTGGGTCACGTTCAGCTACATAGCCGCATATTTGGTGAGGCACCATTTCGGCTAAACCTCCTACATTGGTTACCAACATTGGTCTTTCGAAATGATAGGCTATTTGTGTTACACCACTTTGCGTGGCAGTATGATAAGGTTGAACTATTAAATCGGCAGCACAAAAATAATACTTCACTAAATCAGTATGAATGTAATGCGTATTTAAAATTAAATGCCCTTCTAAATTACCTTTTTGAATGAGTTCTAAATAGGGTTCTGGACTTTCGTAAAACTCGCCTGCCACAATTAAATGTATATTTAATTTTTTTATTTGCGCATCGGCCATGGCTTTGAGTAATAAATCTAAGCCTTTGTACTGTCTGATAAAACCAAAAAACAAAATATAATGCTTACTAGGGTCAAGTTTTAATTTTTGTAAGGCATCTTTTTTGCTCACTTTTTCGCCAAAAGTATCGTAAATAGGATGAGGAATAAAAGCTTTATTTTGATTAATTGTAAAGTTATTTAAATCATTTAAAACAGCTTTTGACATGGCAACAAAGCCTTGACAGGATTTTACAAAATACTTAGTAAAAATACGATCCCCAAAACGCTTTTCATGTGGAATTACATTATCAGTAATCGCAATAATTTTGATGTTTGAATTAAACTTTATAATACGCATAATCGTTCCTAAACATGGCGCCATGAAAGGAATCCAAAAGCGAACTATAACCAAATCGGGTTTTTCTTTCTTTATTTTAAGTGCAGTGCTTATCCAATTCAAAGGATTAATTGAATTAATTACGGTTTTAATGCTGATATCAGCTGGGCCTTTTCCTGTATCATACTGTGTTGTGCCGGGAAATAGAAACGAAGGGTATTGTAATGAAAAGGAGTAAATGGAGGCATTATGATTGGCCTTAACAAACTCTCGACAAAGCGATTCATTAAAATTGGCAATACCACCTCGTAATGGAAAAGCAGGACCAACAATAACAACTTTCAAAATAACAAAATTAAATTCAAAAAATATTACTTATTAAAATCACGCAATTTAAGGGCTGTTAGCACTTTTTTGGTGTAAAGTGGAAAATCGCCATTCAGCATCCAAGCAAAATAAGAAGGTTCATTTTTTAACACTTCACTCACGGGTTTGCCGGCATGTTTTCCAAAGTTAAACACTTCAATTCCTTTATCATTATAAATAATTCGACCTGCCAAATCAACGTTTTTATTGATATTTGTAAATTCGTGTAATGCTTTTACATCATTTTGTACTGGTTTTGATTTTACACCATTCTTATCTTCAAACTCAGCATCCTTATATTTTTCAAGTTGCGCTAATAAAACTTCATAGGTAGCAGTAACATCTGCTTCCGCTGAATGCGCATTAATAATTTCTTTATTGCAATAAAACCTGTAAGCCGCCTTTAAGGTTCTTTGTTCCATTTGATGAAAAATATTTTGCACATCAACAGTTCTTCTATTTTCCAAGTCAAAGTCAACCTCAGCCCTCAGAAATTCCTCTACTAAAACAGGAATGTCAAATTTATTCGAATTGTAACCAGCTAAATCACTATTCCCTATAAAGTTTGCAATTGTTTTCGCTAATTTTTTGAAAGTTGGCATTTCTTCAATATCCTTGTCATAAATACCATGGACTAAGGAAGAAGCTAATGGAATAGGCATTTCTGGGTTTACCCTTTGTTCGTATTTTTCTTTACTGCCATCGGGCATTACCTTGATTATACAAATTTCAACAATTCTATCTGAGGCTACATTTACACCTGTTGTTTCTAAATCAAAAAATGCTATGGGTTTGGTGAGTTTTAGTTGCATTAAAAAGTGTTATTCAAACAATATAAGTTATTTTGGTTTTGTTGCTGGGCTAGCTTTTTTTGGGCTTGCCTCTCCCGCTTTTGTTGGTGTGCCTTTAGTATCTTTGGCTTTGGGATCTGTTTTGCCTCTCTTAGTTTTATCTTTTGCCTTTGGTGGAGGCGGTGTAAACAAAGGTTCTAAATTAATGGTCATTGGAATAATTTCGGTGTATTTTTTTCTATTATCCACATTAATATCCTTTACATATTTTTTATAGCCATTACAATTTACAATTAACTCATACCTACCAGCATCAAGAGCTATGGCTACTTTCCCATTTCTATACGTTTTATATTCACCTTGTTTGTTATTTGTGGGTAAGTAATTCACTATAATTTCGGCATTAATACCGGCTTTTCCTGTATCAGCACTTGCAATTATGTTTGCAGTAATTACGGAGAGTTTTGGAGGCACATCTTCAAAAACCACACGATACAAATCAAAATCTCCCAAACCATCTTCTCTAACTGCCGAAATATAAGCACTTCTTCCGTTTTCCATAAAACAAATGGTCATATTATCTTCAGGCGTATTAATTGGATAACCAATATTTACTGGCTCTTTGTACCTTTGATTAACGCTGTCCCAATCGGCTTTAAAAACATCAAAACCACCCATACTTCCAAAACCTTGTGAAGCAAATAATATTGAATTTCCGTCAGCAGTAATTCGAGGAAAATCTTCACCATAAGGAGTGTTCAACTCCTCTAAATTTATTGGTTTACCCCAAGTACCATCAGGTAATTTTTTTGAAACCCATAAGTCTGAACTTCCCTTTCCATCGGACCTAAAACTTGCATACACTAGTGTATTACCATCAGGGCTAATTGAAGCAGCCGATTCAACCTTATTTGTATTAATTACCTTTCCTAAATCAACGGCTAAGCCAAAACCACTTTTTTCAAATTCAGAAATGTAAATATCACCATAAGTGTCTTCATGGTCAATATACACCAACATTTGTTTTCCATCGGCACTTAAACCCACCACTTCTTCATCATATTCAGTGTTTAATTTTGCATTAACTCCTTTTGATTTTGTCCAAGAAGAGTTTTTCCATTCAGAAATGTACATTTCTGAGGTATAATATCCATCCGGGTCAATTACACCACCTGTATTACCTGGACGTCTGGTTGTAAAAACAACAAACGATTCATTTGTAGGTAAAAATGGATAGTAATCGGCAAATTCTGAATTAACTTTTTTACCTAAATTTTCGAAAGAAACATTTAAAGGCTTTTTGATAAGTTCTTTTCCATTATTACACTGTTCTACGCCAAGCTTTGCAAATTCAATTTCAGTTTTCTTTTTGGGATTGAGTTCAATAAACTTATTGTAAGCGTTTATAGCATCTTCAAATTTTAAGGCAAAATGATAAGCTTGCCCTAAATCGAAATAATATTGATTTTCGGCCATATCCGATTGGAAATATTTTTCAAGATATGTATATGCATTACTTTTAATTACATTGGTTTTTAACATACAAATAGCCAAGCGCAAGTTGTATTCGGGATTATTGCTATCGCTTTTAATTAGCTCCGTATAACCTCTTAATGCAGCTTTGTAATTTTTTGAGTCGTATTGCTTAGGAGCACTTTCTGTTGGATCAACTTTTTCTTGAGCAAACACCAACTTAGAGGTACCAAGCGCTGCTATAAACATAAAAATTTGAATCAATCTCATCGAAATCATATTATAAAAAATTTTAAACCTTTGTTACAAATATATAATTTACATTTTAATTTTGGTTATTTAATTGTCAATAAGGCATCATTGGCTTTTACTTCCTTCAACAAAATACATATCAATATCGCCTTTGTTTTTAGCTGTAACTTTACCACGATAAGTACAAATAAAGTAATCCTTTATTTGATTATATGTGCTACCTGAAATATTGATTTTCCCTGCCTCTCCGCTGCTTTCCATTCTACTAGCCACATTTACGGCATCTCCCCAAATGTCATAGGCAAATTTTTTGGTGCCAACAATTCCAGCAACTACAGGCCCAGTATGAATTCCTATTCGAATTTCAAAATAAGGCAAGCCTTTACTTTTTCTTTCATTCTTTATTTCTTCGATACTCTCTAAAATTTCCATTGCAGCCTTTACCATATCAATGGCGTGCGTGTTGTTTTCAATTGGTAAACCTGCAGCAGCCATATAAGCATCACCAATAGTTTTAATTTTTTCAATACTATAAAAAGTTATGATTTCGTCAAATTTTTTAAATACATGATCTATTTCTTTAACCAGGCTAGTAGCATCTAATGATTCGGCCACTTTAGTAAAGTCCTTGAAATCGGTAAACATTACTGTTACAGATTCAAATGTTCGCGCTTCAGCAAAGCCCTTTTCTTTTAATTCTTGGGCGGTTTCAACAGGTAAAATATTTAATAGTAAGGCATCCGATTTTTTTCTTTCAGATTCAATAATTTCATTTTGTGTGGTTAATAATACATTAGCTCTTTGTTTTTGTCGGTAACTTCTAAAAACTACCATAACTAATATTACTGTTAGTCCGATGCCTGCTGTTAATGCTTTTTTAATGGTTTCATCTAACTCTTTACTTTTGCTTAATAATAATATTTGATTTTCCTTTTTCTCTGTTTCATATTGAGCATTCACATCTTCTAAAATTTTCTTAGATTCAATATTAAAAATTGAATCTTTTACTTCAATATATCTATTAAAGTAAAATGATTTCTTATCACAATCGCCAAGGCAATCGTACAAAACAAATAGCGTGTACAACATATCCTTTTTAATAGGTAATTTTTGTGTGTGAACTGCCAAATCATAACCTTTTTGCGCAAATTTGAGTCCCTCCTTACACTCACCGTTTGAGTAGTAAACACTGGCAATATTTCCATTACTTATGGCTATTCCAGCAGTATCGAATATTTCTTCGAATAACATTAATGCATCTTGATATGATTTTAACTCTTGATCGAACATGCCCTGAAATTCAAATACTATTCCCAAATTGTTTAAAATATTGGCTTTATTGAAAACATCTCCTAACTTTTCATAATATTTAAAAGCTTCTCTGAAAAAAAATTCAGCTGAATCGAGCTCCATTTTTTTTTGCTTAATTACCCCTAAGTTATTGTAATTAGAGGCTAACATGCTAAGTCTATTGTTTATTTTATTGTAATTAAGAGCCTTTCTACAATATGATTCGGCCCTATCAAGTTCATTGCTTTTTAAAAACATACCTGGAATTTTACTTTCTACAGTTGTGTTTTCGTTTGGTTGTACTTCACTTAGGCTAATGTATACTCGCGTAAGTTGATTATTTACATCAGCTTGCTCCGCAGTTAATTCTAATTTCTCATAAATTTTTAAGGCGTTTAGTAAGGAATTAATTGACTTTTCGTACTGTCCTTTAGCATACAAATAAACACCATAATTTAAATTCACTTTTGCTAATCCTAAGTCATGTTTATTGATTTCAGCCTGACTTATTAACTTATTAAAAATTAAATCAATGCCTGGATAAGAGAAGTTTTCTTCCAGCATTAAAATTGAATTTGCTGTATCTATTTGTTGATTAAGGAGTCGTTCTGATTCGTATACTTTATTTAAGAATTTGCTACTTTCTTTAGTTGCAAATGCAAAATTTCTTGACCATATTAAACAACAAAAAAATATATATAATTTAAACTTCTGCAATTTAGTTTGTTCTTTAATTTAACTGCAATGTATGAGTTCTATTTTAAATTAATTGAATTAATATTTCACTCTTGGAGATTTATTGAACAAACATAAAAGAAAAAGCGCAGTTTAAGGCTGCGCTTTTGCAAATATTCAAAATTTTTCTCCCAATAAGGAGAAACCTAAGTTTGAGTGCTTAATTCTTCATCCTAATTTCTAAGTTAGAGATAATAAATTGCTTTAATTCATCTTCATTTGTATTTCCATATGAATTAAAAACAAAACTTTCTATTTCTTCAAAAATAACATTGGAATTATTGCTTTCAGAATTATTCACCGTAGCTGCTATAACTTTAAATTCATTTACAATTTCCTTTTTGTTAGCTAAAATAGGTGTAAAACTAGCCTTTAATGCAAGCTCTTTGGTTAGGTTATTGTAATAAAATATTTCAATAGGAAACATTTTGTTGCTCCCATCTTCGTTTTTATCGGTAAAAATTTCATCAAGGTTCATAACTAATTTATCACCTTCAAGCATTAATTTTTTGGTGATTGCTTTGCCTTCATGGTTTTTATATTTTGCAACCAACATATTGTTTTCATTGATTTTCATTTTTGTGGTATCAATCCAAACCGTAGATATTTTATTTAAAAACAAAAAGTTGTCTTTTCCAAAGTATTTAAATAAATCATTATGAGGTAATTTCACCTGTGATTCGCTTCTGGTTGTAATTGCAGTTCTGCGGCTCAAAGGCTTTAAAACTGTGCCAGCAGTAGCTGATAAAGAGTTATCAGGAATCATAATAAATCTTCCATTATCCTTACTAATTACAAAGGCAGAATTAGTTAAAGAGCCAAACTCAACCTCATCATTTTGATTCACTGATGTACCAGTTGATAATTTTTGCTTTTGAGTTGCATTATAAAGGGTGCCGTTTACTTTTACTACATTGTAGTTTGATGCATTTTGAGCTTGAGCAAAAACTACTAAAAGTAAAAAAATTGAACTAATTTTAATTGTTTTCATTGCATTTCAATTTTAATGTTATTTGATAATATTATTTTTCGACATAAAAACTTTTAAGTCATCTGGGTTAAATTCTCCATATTCATTATAAACAAATGAATATATCTCATCGTAAAATATATTTTTCTTTTCAACCCCATCCAAAGCATTTACTAGATATCGAAGCGATTCGGCTAATTCTTTTTCATTTACAATCACTGGATTAACATATGCACAATGTTTGATATCCTTGGTTAATTTGTCATAATCAATTAACTCAAACTTTTGTATTTTAAGTTGCCCATTTGCATCCATTTCTTTAAAAATGCTTTTTAAATCTACGCGTAGTTTTGGATTTGCCTTGCCTATTTCAATATTATGCAATTTACCTTGGTCATCTGTATATTTAGCAATCATTATTCTGTTTTTTCCTTTATTAAAAATACTTGTATCAATTTTTAGTGTGGTAACATAATCAACAAACATAAATTTGTTTTTGCCAAAAAAATAATACAAATCAGTAATTGGTAAAGTATCATTTAAATTACTTGCACCTCTGGTAGTAATAGATGACCTTAAACCAACTGGTTTTAAAGCATTTTCAACATCTACTTCAAGCTTATCACCAGCCTTTATCATGTATCTACCACTGCTTTTACTGTAAATAAAACACGAGGCATTCATATCAGCAAAAACTAATTTATCTTTAGGATTTAAGGAGTCACCAGGGGAGAGCTTTTTTTTGTTTTTGGCATTCAAAACCTTTCCGTTCACTTTAATAATACTGAACTTGTCATCACCTTTAATTGCATAATTAAAATTAAGCAAGGCAATTGAAAAAATTAAAATAAGTGTTTTCATTGCTAATATTTTTTTTAGTTTCCAAATAATTCGAAAATAAACTCACCACCCTCATCTCCGGCATTATTTAAAGCATTGCCAGTAGGCACTTGCTTTGTTTCGGCTGTTACTTTCTCTTTAACATATGTAATAAGATCAGTAACCGAACTTTTGCTTTTCATATTGGTGTTTAAATATTCAATAATATATTTTGCAAATGGACTGTGCTCACCTTGGGTTCCATCATCAACAAACTCTAAACGGCCTGAGGTTAAACCCCATCTTGATTTAGATTGAGAGGCATTTGATAAATTACCTCTTTGTGTATCAATAAATAAGGAACCACTAAAGCAGGCATCAGCGATTAAGAAGATATGCTTTGCGTTTATTTGTTTAAACATTTTAATCAAAAAACTATTGGGTAAATAGTCTGCTTCAGTCCCTTTTTTAGAATCCTGAGTTATCCAATAACCTTCATTTAATACTTGATCATAATATCCGTGTCCTGAGAAATAAATAATTAACTTATCGTTAGGGCCAACCTTTTCAATAATTCCTTTAAATGCATCAATGATATTTTGTTTTGTAGCTTTTTCATTAGTTATAATGGTAATATTTTCTTCTAAATAATGATATTTTTTTCTTAATACTTCTTGAAAGGTAATAGCATCACTCACTGCATTTTTTAGAGGTGGCCAAAAGGAATAATTGTCGATACCAATTGCCAATAAATAATTTTTTGCACTATAATCTATATCCAACACTTCATCTTCAGCAGTTTTTCTAATAATCTTAAATTTTTTTATTGTTGTTAAATCGTTTACATCAGTGGCTTCAATCAAAAAATTAGTTTCGCCTAAACCTACTTTTAGGTTAATCACAAACTCACCCTGTTCGTTATATTTGGTTGGATTTCCGTTTACTTTCAATACATAAATTCCTGTTTCGTCTATTGCAGCACCTTTTATTACTAAGTTTTCATTAAAAATGGTAGCTTCGTTGTTTATCAACAATGGAGAAGTAACAGTAATTTGTGGTGGATTTTTATCAAAACTGCTTTGCAATACTGATTTTGGAACAATGCCCAAATTGGCAACATCAATTTGAATAAGCCTTTTGCTTGAAGCATCGCTCGCCAATAACACTTTTCCTGCAGGATCAAATTTAACGCAAGAAATCATTCCTTTTGCTTTATCAACATTTATTTGATGTTTGATGGCCATCTCTTCTAAACTCCAAATGTTTACAATGGGCAATTTGCAAGATGATGCAAGATAACGATCGTCTTCACTAAATGTTAAAGAATTTATCTTTTTTTGAGTCCCTGTTAAATGGTACTTGGCATAATTGTTTTCAGGATGTAATAGCTTACAAACACCATTATCAAAACCACATGCCACATATTTTCCATCATTTGAAGTTTCAATACATCCCATGTATTCTTTGTCGATATTTAATACTTTGGTGAAACTTCCATCGATGGTATTAACATCAAAAAAATGACCACTACTGCTGCTACAATAAAGTGATGTTCCCTTTTTATTGAATGCCAAATCAGTAAAAACTCCATGATGGTTTTTAAATTGATAAAGCAGTTTATCACTATCAAGAGTGAAAACCATCGCCATTTTGTCAGAAGAACAAACCGCAACTTGCTGACCATTACGAGATGCAGCAACAGCCAAAATATTTTTTTGTTCTAAAGGGATTGATTTTACTCTGTTTCCTGTTTTTACTTCATAAACTAAAATAGCATTTTTCTTAGATTTTGCTCCAACTACAAAAACTTTGTCACCATCAGCACTAAAGCAAATGTCATTAATTTCTTTTAATTCAACATGAAAGGAGTTGTTGATTACATTACCGCCTGATAGCATAATATGAACTTCATGTTTATCTGCAACAGCCATGAGCTTTAAATTTGGACTGTGTACTATTTTTTTAACCCCTGAATGAGGCAGGGAGATTTCGCTTTTTTGCGCAGCTACTTGTTGACTAGGTATTAATGAAAATATACTTGTTATAAAAAAATATAAATACTTTAAATCAAACTTGTAATAAAACATATTCCTAAAATTAATTCATCGTATTTCAATTAATTAATGATGTAGTATAATTCTATTAAGCCTTGCTAAAAAAGAATAATGTACAAATACAAACTAATTGAAATTCAAAACACATTTTTGTAATTCCTATAACTAGACTTTATATCACTAACAACAATTATTATACTATTAATATCAATATTGATTTGCTTAAATGATTGTTTTCAAAGATAAGCAAATTAATTAAATGCAATGCCCTATACGTAAAAATCTTTTAAAGAAATTTAATATACGCATTATTTATTACACAATTAATCTTTAAATAAATCTTTTGAATTGCAATATACTCGCCACTTTTCAATTACTTTTTGCATGTCTGAGGCAATTTCTGAATCAAAAAAATGCTCTTGGCCAGTAACTGGATGTACAAAGCCCAGTGATTTGGCATGCAAAGCCTGTCTATTCAGCACTTCAAAATTATTTTCTATAAATTGCTTGTATTTGCTAAAGGTAGTGCCCTTTAAAATTCTTTTTCCACCGTATAATTCATCGCAAAACAAAGGATGACCAATGTGCTTAAAATGTACTCTAATTTGGTGTGTACGACCTGTTTCTAGTTTACATTCAACAAGAGTTACGTAGCCAAATCTTTCTATTACTTTGTAATGTGTTACTGCGTATTTTCCCATTTCTTCATTATCAAAAACATCCATTTGTTTTCTATCGCGAATGTTTCTTCCAATGTAACCTTCAATTCGCCCAACATCTTCTGCAAAATCTCCCCAAACTAAAGCAATATAACTTCTTTTCGTAGTCCGGTCAAAAAACTGCTTCGCTAACTTAGCAAGTGCAGTCTCATTTTTTGCCACTACCATTATTCCAGTAGTGTCTTTGTCCAAACGGTGCACCAATCCCGGTCTTGGGCTGTTCTCATTAAACAATGGTAAATCTTGAAAGTGAAACATGAGTGCATTAACCAATGTTCCAGAATAATTCCCAAAACCAGGATGTACCACTAAACCAGCCTGTTTATTAATAACAATAAGCTGATCATCTTCGTAAACCACTTCTAAGGGAATATTTTCAGGCTGTATCTCTGTAACCCTTGGCGGATGGGTCATTACAATACTAATAATATCAAATGGCTTAACTTTATAATTTGATTTTACAGGTTTATCATTTACTAAAATATTACCTGCTTCTGCGGCTTGTTGTATTTTTGTTCTAGTGGCATTTTCAATGCGTGTCATTAAAAATTTGTCGATTCTTAACAACTGCTGCCCTTTACTCATCACCAATCTATGATGCTCATACAAATCTTGTTCTTCGTAATCTGATTCTTCACTAATACTCATAGATTTTTATTTGATTAAGAATGACCGAATTATTTATAGTTTCGATAAGTGAATTTAATTCACTTGATTTGATTTTTATTCTATAGTTTATTTGAATATCAAAATTTTTCTCCTCATATTCAATATTATAGTTTTTGAGCATACGTTCTATTTCAGACTGAATTTGGTAGCTAAAGGTAATACTAATATTGCTTCTAACAATTACTTCTACAATTTTAACTTGTGTTAAACAGTCTATTGTGGCTTGTTTATATGCATTTATTAAACCCGATGTACCTAGTAAAGTACCACCAAAAAAACGAATTACAACAACTATAATATCGCTCAGTTTGAATGATTCAATTTGATTTAAAATAGGTTTTCCTGCAGTACCAGAAGGTTCGCCATCATCACTACTTCTATAAATAATATTGTCTATCCCTAATTTGTAAGCAAAACAAAAATGACAAGCTCCTCTATATTGAGCATCTTTCCGAAATTGTTCCACAAGGAGTTTAGCTTGTTCAACACTTTTTATTGGATGTGCAATAGCAATGAATTTACTTCCTTTATCTTTGAAAGTGGCTTCATAAACATCATTTATAGTGTAATATGTATCCTTCAATGTTTACAATAATGCAATTAAAACAATAGCAAGCACACTCAGAAAAATACCAATTACATTAAATTTGCTTAATTTTTCTTTAAATGCAAGAACGCTTACAAGTGTACCTAAAACAACAATTGACATATTGTTTACAGGAAAAAAAACAGAAGCTTTCATCACATTACTTTCTAATGATTTCATAACTAAATACATTGAAAAAAAATTAGGTATTCCAAGAAATAAACCTGTTATAATACTCTTGGTGTGCCATTTAATTTTTTTTAATATAATCATGAATAAAAAAGCGAGTGAACCTCCTATTGCTGCAATTAAAAAGGCTGTTGATAAAATGAATTCATTACTTGCATTAGGACCTGTGAATTTTTTTTGAAGAAAGTTAATAAGTGCATCAATACTTCCGCATCCAACAAATAATATTAGTGGTAGTAAGAAATGCCATTTTTGAGTAATTTTAATCGTTTGCTCGGAATTCTTATAACTCACCAAAACAACAGCTCCCATGGCAATTATAATACCTACAATCTGAATCAAACTTAAAGCGTCCTTATACAAAAAAACGGCTAGTGTAACAGGAATTACTATTGACATTTTATTAGCCACAGAAGCTACTGATACGCCAAAAACTACTGTTGTAACTGATATCAAGTAAAATAAACTGACAAAAAGTAAACCTAAAATACTTGCATAAATCAACCAATCTTGATTCATTATATAAATTATATTGAATGATTCTAAAGCTATTTGATAACCTAAAAAAGCTGCAATAAAGTAATTTGCAACTATGGCTTGAAAACTGTCAATTCCAAATCTGGGAAATAATCTAAAAATTAATATTAATCCTGTATTGATTAATATGCATAGAATTATATATATCATATCTGATTTTTAGGTGTAAAAATACTATAACTGTCGTTCAATAACTTTTGATTGAAAAATTCATCATAATTACTAATAATGGGTGCTATAATACCTTCACCAAGTTTGTCCGAAGATGTGAATATATGCGCCTCGTCCCATAAATTGCTATCAATAAAAAGTTGTTGTGTCTTTGGTCCTCCTTCAATTAATACAGATTGAATATTTCTTTCATACAAATTTGACATTATTTGATGCAGCAATTCATTATGTTTATCAATAAGGATATAATTAATAAATTCACTATTATTATTTGGGGTTTCCGAAAATACCAGCGTTTGACTGCCACCATTGAAAATATGTAATTCTGATGAGAGTTCACCTTGTAAGTCTATTACTATTTTTATGGGGTTTTTTCCAAACCAATTTCTTGTATTTAATTTTGGATTATCAATTTTTGCCGTGTTAAAACCAATGAGAATGGCTTGTTCTGTACTTCTTAATTGATGTACCTTAACATCCGAAAACCAATTTGTAATTTTTTTTGAAGTGTTAATTATACCGCAAAAATTATCTGAAGATGCGGCCCATTTTAATGTTATGAAGGGCCTTTTCTTTTCAAAATAGCAATTAAATCGTTTATTTAAATATTTAGCTTCATGCTCTAAAACGCCAACTTCTACCTCAATACCAGCATTTTTAAGCAAATTAATACCTTTACCTGCAACTAGGGGATTGGGATCTAAACAAGCTACAACCACTCTTGGAATTTTATTTTCAATAATTAAATTAGTGCAAGGAGGGGTCTTCCCGTAATGAGTACATGGTTCTAAACTTACATAAATGGTAGACTTTTTAAGTAAGCTTTTATCAGAAACACTATTTATAGCATTTACTTCAGCATGTGCTCCACCAAACTTTTGATGAAATCCTTCTCCAATTATTTTGTCATTATACACAATAATTGCACCTACCATTGGGTTTGGAGCCACCCATGGTTGCCCTAAAACAGCTAAATGCAAACAACGTTGCATGTATAAATCATGATTAAACATGCTGCAAAAGTAAAAAGCCACAGTTAATATACTAACTGTGGCTTCACATAATTATAATATTTGCTTATTTGTTAACTATCATCTTCTTATAATGTTTCCTGTTATTTTCTTTCACTTGAATAAGGTAAACACCTTGCGATAGTTCAGGCAAATCTACCTTTAAGTTATCTTTAGTGCTCAATATTTTGTTACTCCAAACCGTTGTGCCCATTGCTGATATAATGTCAATTTCAACTTTGTTTTTAAAGTCATTTTTAAATGTTAATACAAAATTTCCATTGTTTGGATTAGGAATAATTTCAAATTTACTGAGCCCTTCTGAGTTTTTATTTAAGCCATCTATTCCTCCAAAAACATCTCTTCTAACAATGTTTGATGTAGAGTTTCCATTCACAGCTCTAGAGGTGTCGCAAATATCACTCAAAGGAACTGTAATCCAATAGGCAATAACCGAATCGGGGCTTGTATTATTATCAGTGTAATTAAATATATTACTTGAAACGTTATCAAATATCAAATCAGGATTCGTTGAAGTTTCTTTATGCAATTCAAAAATACCAAATGGTAATCCTCCATAAGCATTCCAACTTAGGTTATAGGAAGCGCCATTGTCAATTGTTGTAACTAGTAAATTAATCGTAGTATGAAACAAAGTTGGGATACTTGTTCCACCACAAACATCTTTCAAGGCCAATCCATAAGTGTAGTAGTGAGCAGCTGGATTAACTGGGTCGTTTGTTAATCCATAAGTTGGTAAACTAATGGTATCTAAATCTTCGTAAGAATAGTATGTTGCTGTAGCATCATAGGCAAATGTTGCAATAGTGTCAAATCCAAATTGAATATCTGATTTTCTTAACAATAAAAAACTGTCTAATTGAACAGTGGTAACTGGATTGGTCCAAAAAACATAATTATGTTGCGAAGGCTTATCAACGGTTACAAAACAAATAGCACTAGGATCTGGTCCAAAATTAGCTATTGGTAAAAAAGAAGAATTGGTACACCCGTTATTATCGGTAACTATTACTTCATAAACTCCAGTTTGTGTAATGGTAATGGTTTGTTGACTGCCAATAAGATTTGGACTTATCAACTTATACCATTCATAACTTGCATAGCCCGAATTTGCTTGTAGCGTTGCTGTATTATTTGGAGTACATGGATCAAATGGGTCAATAATAGTAATTATTGGAGCTACTGGAGGCTGGTTAAATATAACTTGAACCACATTTGACATGCTAACACAATTATTTGTGGGATCGGTTACCAAAACACTGTAAAAGCCTGAATAACTTAATTGAGTGCCATTGTAAAAGCAATTGTAGCTTGAGTTATTTGCTCCTCCAATTACAGTTCCATTGAAGTACCACTGATAGCTAGCTCCCGCTATTTGATTTGTTGTTAATAATACTGGTGAACCACTACAACCAATTATTGGACCTACTTCATTAATTGTAGCTTGTGTTGTGCAATTGTTTCCTGAAATATTAATTGAAAAACTTGCTGGAATAGTATCAATACAACCTGTTAAAATATCCTGAGCAATTAATGTTACAGTATATACTCCATTATTGTAATAAGTATATGAAAAATTTTGAGCGTTATTAAATTGTGTAAATCCATCTCCAAAAATCCAAGTAAAATTATACGTACCTAATGAAGCATAAGGATTTGTAAAATTAACTACATATGGTGGGTTTTGATTAAATGAAATTGGGCTGGCTGTGAAGCTTATACCAAATGAAACTGGATTGTAATTTACATTCACTGTATCTGAGTTAGCACATACACCATCACTTACATTAACTACATAGGTAGTATTTACCCCAGGGGACGCGGTTGGGTTAGCAATATTCGTATTACTTAAGCCTTGAGCAGGTGTCCAATTGTATGTTATGTTGCCTGTTCCTGAGTAATTAACTGATGCAATTAATTGAGCAATATTTCCACATGTGATGGTTTGATCAACACCAGCATTAACCGATAAATTAACAACTGATAAATTTTGGCTTGCCGTATTTGTACAACCATTTAAATCTGTATAAATGTAGGTAATTTGAAAATTACCAGCACCATTTAAGGTTGGGTCAAATTGGGTACCACCAACTACACCGCTTCCAGCATAGGTTCCTCCAACAGGACTTCCTCCAACTAAATTAATAGGCGTTAACCCATTACATAATATGTCAAATGTATCTAAACTTACTGTTGGGAGTGCGTTCACAACAATTGATGAAGTATCAAAGTTGGTACAAGAATTAACATCAGTATAAGTATAGGTGATTACAGAAGTGCCAACACCAGCTAGCGTTGGTGAAAAAATATTTCCAGTTACACCATTTCCGCTATAGGTTCCCCCCACTGGCAATCCTGTATTTAGAGTAATATTTGAGCCATTAATACAAGTTTGGCTAGGCATTGTAAAAATTATTTGTGGCAAGTCATTGACAATAATATTTATAGTGTCATATCCAATACAACCATTTGCAAAAGTTACGGAGTAAATTATTTCATGCGTTCCTACTCCTGCTATGCTAGGGTCAAATGAATTTCCAATAACTCCGTTGCCAGTAAATGTTCCTCCAATAGGAGAATATGTGAAGGTGACAGGATTACTATTTACACAAAGTGGTGATATAGCCTGTAATACAGGAGCTGATCCAGTGGTTACAGTGATATTTTGATTTATAGCAGCAGTACAGCCATTTCCATCGGTAAAACTATAACTAATATTAAAGGTTCCCAATCCTGAAACAGATGGGTTGAATGTGTTTCCAACAACCCCTATTCCACTGAATGTTCCACCTAAAGGAGTGCCAATTAAACTCACAATACCGCCATCTAAACAAACAATTCCTGGTATAATCATAGAAACTATAGGCGCAGGACTTAATGTAATACTTTGAGTTGCACTTCCCGTACATCCATTTCCATCGGTATAATTGTATTGTATTGAAGTGTTGTTACCTCCAATTAATGATGGGTAAAAAATAGAATCATTTAAAACTCCTACTCCACTGTAATAACCTCCATTTGGTGTCCCCCCTGTTAAAATTATATTCCCTACACTATTACAATAGGTTGCAGTTGGAGGCAATGTAACACTAGGAAGTGGGTTTACTGTGATTACAAATGAACTAACTGTGGTACATCCCGTATTAGCATCTGTATATGAATAACTGATGTTAACATTGCCAGCAGTACTTGCATTAAAAACGCCAGTACTTGGAGTTCCATCAATTAGCAATATTCCTCCTGATGGTGAAAACAATAAATTAGTAGTTGAGCCAACGCAAACCGAAGTTGGAATATTATATGAAATTATTGGAGGTTGATTTACAAAAATAAATTGACTTGCGCTTGCTGAGCAACCGTTTGCATCGGTATAAGAATATGTAATTTGATGATTCCCAGGCCCTATAATAGCTGGATCAAACTGTGAACTGACATTTCCATCAATTGTATAAGTGCCTCCAATTGGCAAACCTCCGCTTAAATTAAATAAAGGATCATTCAGGCAAACAGATGCAAATGGATTTAAAGTTACAACTGGCAAATTATTGACAGTAATATTATCGCTTGCACTTGCTACACAACCATTTAAACCTATATAAGTAAAATTAATAGCAAACGAGCCAGCACCAGCCAAATTTGGAAAAAAACTTCCACCAAAAACTCCTTGCCCACTATACGTGCCGTTGCCTCCAACAGGTAAACCACTACCACCATTTAAAACAATGGCTGAAGAGTTAATACAAGCATCACTTGGAGCAGCAAAACTAACTATAGGAAGTGAATTTATGGTTATATCACTCCCATTATTACTACCAATAACAGCTGGGTTAGTTCCTTTTACCCTTATTCTGTATGCACTCCCTTGAAGTGTTCCCAATGGAATGGTAGCTGAAATATTTCCTGACCCAGTGCCAAGAATTGATCCTATGTTTGTTGGTGAGCCAAATCCACCAATATTGTCACTCAATTCGGCAACAAAGGTATTCCCCGGGTTGAAGATACCATTCACTGAAAAGGAGATATTTATATTATCCCCTTCACAAATTGAGGTGTTGGTTAAAGGCAAGGTGCTAATGCTTTGCGCTTGTGATTTTGCAACAACAAAATTTATTAATGTTAAACCTACTACAACTAATTTCTTCATGATATTGATTCTAAAGTTCAAAATTTCTTTAAATTGCTCTAATTACTTATTTATAATTAATTTTTTATTGATTATTTGTTTACTACTCATCACTTGTAATTGATAAACCCCTTGTGCTGCTTGTTCCATGGAGACACTTAAGGTTGTTTTCCCGTTTAATTTATCTAAATATTTTGTCCACACTACTTCTCCAATTTGATTATAAATTATTAAATTAATATCTTCAGTTGATCCTGACTCAATACTTATATTAAATGTTCCATTGTTGGGATTAGGAAAGGCATTAACAGAAAATACTTGATTCATATTTTCAATGCTTAATGCATTTCCATAACTAATCGTATTTGAAATAGAATGCTGGTAAGTACTGCTATCACTACTGCAAATATCAATTATATTAGCTCTAATTTGATAATAAACATAACCTGATGAAAATGCAGGTGGCGACAAATCTTTGATTGAATAGTAATTCGCATTGCCATTAAATGTATAAGCATTACCAACAGGGCTCAAATTTGTTGCCGAAGGACCTCTGTACAATGTATAACTCAAGGAGTCTATACCCACATATTTGGTAAAGAAAATTTCTAGACTATCGCCATTACCTAATTGTGTAATCCAAGTTTTAATAGTTGCATGTATATCTCCTTGTGTTGTTAAATTTCCACAGCTATCCAAAATTGCTAATCGATAACGGTTGTTGTTAACACTTGGGTTAGAGGCAGTGTCAACAAACTCACTATTTGAATTGTAATCAACGCGTCCTATTTCATTGTAAACGCCAGCTAAGTTTGACTCTCTATAAACTACAAATGAGTCGATAGATGTTGTAATTGGTTTTTCCCAAATAATTCTATTTTCATTTAAATTGGTATCAACTGTGGCTACACATATATATTGTGGTAACATATTACTTCCATTTACAGCGAAATCAAGCGATTGAGCATAGCAACCGTTGGCATCATAGCCTTGTACCCAATAATTCCCAGATGAACTTATAGTAATACTGCTTTGGGTTGAACCTGTTGACCATAAATAAGAGCTATAGCCTGTGTTAGCCGTTAAAATCATTGTACCGCCACCACAAAAATTATTTGAACCACTGCTAGTAATAAATGGAACATTTGGTGTTGGTAATACAATAATATAGGCCGGACTTGATAAGTTTATACAACTGCTGTCCTCAACAGCTACTGCATAGTACCCCGAAACCGTTGGAGCATATGTTACACCAGTCGCTCCCTGCAATGGAAGACCATTAAAGTACCATTGATGCGTATAATTTGCTCCTGTGTTAGAACCTAAAACAAAGTTTTGACTTGCACAAATTGTAGTGCTATAATTACTGTTATTTGGAATCAACACTCCTCCAACAAATATATTGGCACTGTCATTACAGAATACTCCGTTATTACATGTAATTAAATTTGACATTGTCAAAGTATCTGTACAACCACTTCCTAATGCAGTAGCAATTAAAGTCACTGTAAAACTACCATTGCTTGTGTAATTATGATAAATTGGTTGAAAACCATTATAGCTTGTTCCATCACCAAAATCCCAAGTAAATGAATAATTTGTAGGGTTAGGAGTATTATTAGTAAAGAAAACTATAAATGGCGCTGCATTTAATATTTGAGCACTTGGTGTAACCGATAAATTAAAATTTGGCTGAGCAACCACCACCAATACTGTATCGTCAGAACTGCATAAACCATCACTCACTGTTAAAATATAATTTGTTGTTGATGCTGGATTTGCAATTGTATTTTGTGTATTTGTGCTGCTTAATCCAAGTGCTGGACTCCAAGTATATGAAAGTACTCCCACACCTGAATAATTACTTTGACCTTGTAAAAGTGCTGAGTTGGTACAAGTTATACTTTGATCACTTCCTGCATTTGCTTGTAAGGTGTAGGTGTTGTAAGTTAAACTAGTTGAATCTACACAACCATCAGCGTTCGTAAACGTATAACCCAAAGTTTGGGTTCCATTTGGTAAAATTGATGGGTCTAAAATTCCACCTGTAACGCCTAAACCGTAGTATGTTCCACCAACAGGTAATCCATTTGATAAATTTATAGGTCCAGCACCATTGCAAATGTTGCCTAGTGGACTTAAACTTGCTATTGGGTTGGAATTTACAACAATATTGGCATCAGCCGAAGCCGCACAACCATTGGCATCAATGTAAGTGTATGTAATGGTAAATGTACCCGGTCCACTTAAATTACTATTAAATGAATTAGCATTTACAAAGTTTCCTGAATAAATACCGCCAGTTGGCAATCCATTATTGAGTGTAATGATTCCTGAATTTTCACATACAGAAGAATAATTTGTGTGTGTTACTGTTGGGGCTGCATTTACTATAACGTTTTCATAAACAGTATCAGAACATGCATTATTATCAGTATAAACATACTGTATATTAAAACTACCATTTCCAGAAATCAATGGATCGAATATGTTATTAACTACCCCAACACCACTGTAAATACCTCCAACAGGCTGAGCAAAGGTTAAAGGTACAACATCACTGTTACTGCACAAAGGCGATACAGAAACTGTGCTTATAACTGGTAATGCATTTACAATAATTGTTTGATTACTTGAAGACAAACATGCATTGGCATCAATAACTTCATAAGTAATGGTGTGCACTCCAACACCAGCAGTTTGAGGATCAAAAATATTAGAAGCTACTCCTACACCAGTATATATTCCTCCTACAGGTGTGGCTGAATTTAATAAGATTGGACTCGAGTTAACACAAATAGACGATAATGGAGCAAAATTAATTGCTTGAGGTGCAATTACTGTAACGTTCTGTGATGCTGTTGAACTGCATCCGTTCAAATCGGTATAAGTATAGGTAATTGTGTTAACTGTATTTGCTAAATTAGGATAAAATACGCCACCTAAAACTCCTGATCCTGTGTAATTCCCTCCTGCTGGAATTCCACCTGTCAAAGTAATTGGTAAAGCTGTTTCACATATATCTGCGATCAATGGTAAACTTACCAATGGAGTTGCATTGATAACAAATTGTGTTGAAATACTATTGCCACATCCATTGCCAGGATTGTGATTGTATGTTAAAATATGAGTTCCTGTTGACAATAAATCAGTATTGATTTCTGTGGCTACAATGCCATCAATTTCGTATGTCCCTCCTGATGGAAAGCCATTGTTTAATGCGTAAACTCCAGTATTTTCACACAAGTTAGAAATTGGTAGCAAAGTGAGTTGCGGCAGTGCATTCACAATAACATCTATGCTTTCTATAGAAGTACATGAGTTTCCATCGGTAAATTGGTATGAAATACTGTGTATTCCAGCACCAGCTAATGAAGGATTAAAGGTATTTCCAACAACTCCATTTCCACTATAAACACCTCCTATTGGCGATGCAGACATTGTTATAATATTGTCGTTTAAGCAAAATACGGTTTGAGGTATTGATAAGCTCAATATTGGAGATGAATTTATAGTAAAGTTTTGCGATGCAATTGATGTACAACCGTTGATATCATTTACAACATAATCTATATTATAGACTCCTCCTGGTAATAGTGTAGGATATAAAACATTGTTGATAACTCCGCTTCCAATATAACTTCCCCCTACAGGCAATCCGCCACTTAACACAATGGATGCATCTCCTTCACAGGCAATCGCATTTACCAAATTAAGGGTTGCAGGTATTGGTGTGTTCACTGTTACCTGAACAGCATCCGAAATTTGACTACATCCATTTAAATCTGTATAAGTTACCGTGTAACTACCAGCCGCAGATACTGCTATAGATTGCGTGGTTTCTGAACTACTCCACACATTTCCACTAGGCTCATTTGAGGCCAAGGTTACAGTAGTTCCATTACAAATTACAAGTGACCCAAAAGCAGTGATAACTGGCTGTACAGGTAAAGCGTTTACTGTTACATTTATAGGTGCTGATGTTGATGAACATCCATTCACATCAGTATGTGTAACATCTATAATATAATTGCCCACAGCATTGATATTAATTACATCACTTGTTGCTGATGTTGACCATGTGTTTCCGCC